>CAMSEX010000153.1 GCA_947057875.1 uncultured Clostridium sp. | reverse complement strand
GACGCTAATCCAATGACTTTGTCGCCAACTTCAATTGTACTACTATCTATCATTTTCGCTTTGTCGACCATGCCGACTGCAAATCCTGCCAAATCGTATTCGTTTTCTGCATACATGCCTGGCATTTCGGCTGTTTCTCCGCCAATTAAGGCGCAACCTGCTTGTTTGCAACCATTTGCAATGCCACTTACAATATCTGCAACCATTTCAGGAATGTTTTTCCAAAGTGACATATAGTCCAAGAAAAACAATGGTTTTGCGCCACAGCACACAATATCGTTCACACACATGGCAACACAATCTTGTCCAATCGTATCATGCTTGTTCATCAAAAAAGCTAATTTTAATTTGGTACCAACTCCGTCTGTTCCAGATACAAAAATTGGTTCTTTCATGCCACTTAAATTGGGTGCAAAAAGTCCACCAAAACCACCAATATCTCCTATAACACCTTCATTATATGTACTTTGAATTGATTTTTTCATGAGTTCCACAGACTTGTAACCAGCTGTTACGTCCACACCAGCATTTTTATAACTCTCACTAAAACTTTTTTCCATTTTTTACTCTCCTTTAAATTGATAGAAACAGTATACCATATTTCCCTAAAATTTACTATACTTTTTTTATACTTTTTTCGCAAAAAAATATTTTTCTTTTCAATTACCTCCATTTTCAAACTTTATGAAAATTTTTTCAAAAACCACTTGACATTTTATGTAAAGTATGGTATGATATTATTAGCAAACATAACATTTAATTAGTTTTCTTCTGCTGCAAGGTTCAGTACTAGCAAATGCAGAAAACATAGCCGGAAAAGGCAGAAAGGGAAAAATTATGACAACATTAAAAAATTTAACTATGGTAGAAAATTACGAAAATGGTACTGTTACTTTTGGGGTTTATCGTGTCGCAAACGTTCGGGATTGCTTCCAGGAAGCGATAGAACTCCTTCACAATCCAGAGGCTGACAAGCGTGCCATAAGCAGTTTTTTATACAAAAAAACCTGCCAGTTATTACAGGAAAATGGCATTCCAGTTCCAGCACTGGATTTCTACTCAAAGCTTTGTGAAGTGCACTGTGTCATCCTTCAAATGTGTGAAAATAAAATAGATGTCATGCCTAAAGATAACATAGCATCCCTTATGGAAAAATGGGATAAAATTACGGCAGCTCCGGCATCTGCAAACTAGGATACTTAGTTGCAAAAAGTCCAGCATGTACAGCACGTAGTGCTCAAGCAAGCAAAATCCAGCAAGCGATTGCTGGACTTTTTGCATTTAATAGAAAATATCAAATTTTCTATTAATATATAGCGAGCGAAATTTGGCAAGCCAAATTTCTCACGCTTTTTATTTCCTCTTCATTGCCTTCAAAATTTCTTTTTGCTCTTTATCAATTCGATAAGATTCACACATTTTTTGCAATGCTTTGTTAAATGTAAATTTATCTAAATGATTTTGCCCTTTTAAATAATTCATTGCTTTTTCATTGAACTTAATTCCAATTTCTGCAATGGTCCATGCGACCGCCATTTTAACATAATAACCTTCATGCTCTACCCTATCTAATTTTTCTAAAACTCGCTCAACATATTCTTCTGTAATGTAATAATCCAGCATCATAATTACTGTAAAACGCACCTCAAATTCTTGTTTGGCATGTAAACAAGGCTCCAAAAAATCCCAAACTTTTGGCAAATCTTGCGACTTGATTTTAAGTGTCGGACAAAATGTATCACAAATCGCCCAACTATCTATTTTGGGTACAAACCATTTTACATATTCTAACTTTTCGTCTATTTCTAATTTTCTATAAGCAATTACCAACCCCTGCAAAAGTACTTCTTCAAAACATGTGTTATCTGCTTGTTTTAGGAATTCATCCCAATTGTCTTGTTTGGCAATTTTCTGTGCCAATTTTCGTAGCTGTGGCACACGCACTCCTAGCATTTTTCTTTGGGTATCTGGACATAATTTTTGATTAAATTTTGCATATTTTTCATCAGCTAAATCTTGTAACTCTTGCCTTATTTTGTTTATCATTTTTGTTCTCTCCTTTGCATTATCATACAATATTTTACTTGAAATTTCAAGTCTTTTATGGTATAATAAAAGTATCAATTAATTTTGATAAAATAACTTTATAGAAAGGAGTTTTCTTTTATGTTACGGATTTGGAAATTTTTTCAAAAAAACAATATTGAGGAAGTAGATGATGACTGGGAGGATGATGAATTGCTAAATCAATATTGGGATAATTTTCGCCCAACTCTATTAGAAATTATTTTTTATAGACTCACTATTATTATCCTGATTCTTTATATTATTTAGACCATTCTTTTTTTGGTCTTTATAATCAATCTTTATTTGTGACCCTTTGATATGTTTTCCAAATCTCGGCAGGTGCAACTTTGCATCTGCTCTTGTTATTTTTTTACTAACCAATTAATTCCTAAACTTGAAAAAATGGATAAAATAAAAATAGATCGGAAGAGCGTCGTGTAGGGAAAGAGTGTAGGTTATAG
>CAMSEX010000152.1 GCA_947057875.1 uncultured Clostridium sp. | reverse complement strand
CGCCCATCAAATCAAACATTGAAACCTGATTTTCCATGACTTTTCGGTCACTGTTGTTAATCATATCCAAAATTCCCTCATAGGATGCCAAAAGTGTTGCTCTCGTATTTCCAAAATCGTCAAAAACGCCTGCTTTAATCAAACTTTCCACACACTTTTTATTAATACCTTTATCTTTAATTCTTTCACAGAATGAAGAAAAGTTCTCAAAATTTCCATTTTGCTCACGTTCTATAACAATACTCTCAACTGCCTGCACTCCAACGTTTTTGACCGTTCCTAATCCAAAACGAATTTTATTTTCTGATACCGTAAAACGTGTTTCACTTTGATTAATATTAGGAGGCAAAACTTCAATATTCATTTTTTTACAATCATTAATATAAATTGGAATTTTGTCTAGATTTCCTAAAAAACTATTCAATGTCGCAGCCATCAATTCTTCTTTATAATAGGCCTTCAAATACGCAGTTCTGTAAGAAACTACCGCATATGCCGCTGCATGAGATTTGTTAAAAGCATATTTGGCAAACTCCACCATTTCATCAAAAATTTTATTCGCAGACACCTCATCAATTCCATTTCTCACACAACCTGGCACCACAATTTCTCCATTTTCTTCTACTTGCCCATGAATAAAAATTTCTCTTTCCTTTGCCATAACATCCAACTTTTTCTTTCCCATAGCACGACGCACCAAATCCGCCCTGCCTAGCGAATAACCAGCCAAATCTCGCACAATTTGCATAACTTGCTCTTGGTAAACCATGCAACCATAGGTAACATTCAAAATTGGTTCTAATGCAGGATGTGTATAAACATTATGTCCCGGATTTAACTTTCCCTTCACATAACGCGGAATTTGATCCATTGGTCCTGGACGATACAGTGAAACTCCTGCAATCAAATCTTCCAAACAATCTGGCTTTAGTTCCTTCATAAACGAAGTCATACCGCTACTTTCAAACTGAAAAATACCATAGGTATTTCCTTCCTGCCACAACTTGTATACATTTGGGTCGTTCATATCCTCGTCAAATTTAACTTGGATTCCTCTATTTTTTTGAATTAATTTTTTACAATCTTCTATCACAGTCAAAGTTCTGAGTCCTAAAAAATCCATTTTTAAAAGCCCCAGTTCCTCTAGCAATGTCATTGTATATTGTGCTACTGGCGTTCCGTCATTAACATATAGCGGCACATATGTATCAACAGGATTTTTTGTGATAACCACTCCACAAGCATGTGTAGAAGCATTTCGTGGCATTCCTTCTAATCCTTTTGCAATATCAATAATCTTTTTGACCGTTTGGTCAGTTTCATACAATTCCTTTAATTCTCGATTTTCCTCCAAAGCCTTATCAATTGTAATATGAATTTCAAAAGGAATCATCTTAGCAAGTTTGTCCACTTCTGCATAGGGAACATCTAAAACTCTTCCCACATCACGAATGACACTCTTTGCAGACATCGTACCAAATGTGATAATTTGTGAAACATGGTCTGCACCATATTTTCGCGCCACATATTCAATAACCTCGCCACGTCTTTCATAATCAAAATCCACATCAAAATCAGGCATGCTAATTCTGTCTGGATTTAAAAATCGCTCAAATAGCAAATTATATTGAATTGGATCAATATCTGTAATGCCAATTGCGTACGCCACAATGGAACCTGCACCAGAGCCACGTCCCGGTCCTACTGAAATTCCCACACTTTTTGCATAATGAATGAAGTCCCACACAATCAAGTAATAATCCACATAACCCATTTTAGAAATCACACTCATTTCATACTCTACTCTGTCTTTAACTTCTTGGGAAGGATTTTCTCCATAACGCTCCAAAATTCCTTCATTGCATAATTTTCTAAAATATGCTTCATGTGTTTCAAATTCTTCTGGCACATCGTAATTTGGAAGTTTCGTCACACCAAATTCAAAATCAAAATTGCATTTTTCCGCAATTTTCACTGTATTTTCAATTGCTTCTGGCACTTCTGAAAAATAATCAATCATCTCTTCTTGGGACTTAATATAAAACTCATCAACATCAAAACGCATTCTATCTTCATCTGTCATTTTTTTTCCAGTTTGAATACACAACAAAATCTCATGATTATAACTATCTTGTTTTGTTAAATAATGTGCATCATTTGTCGCAACCAGAGGAATGTCCAGTTCTCGTGAGAGTTCAATCAATTTCTGATTTGCCATTACTTGTTCTGCCAGACCATTATTTTGAATTTCCAAATAATAATCTTCTCCAAAAACTTTTTTGTGCCAAAGTGCAATTTCCTTAGCCTTTTCCAAATCATGTTTCAAAATCGCTTGATTGACGCTTCCTGCCAAACAAGCACTCAAACAAATCAGCCCTTCACTATATTGTTCTAAAATTTCTGTATCAATTCTAGGTTTATAATAATAACCTTCTGTAAATGAAAGTGAAACTAACTTAACTAAATTTTCATATCCTTTTTGATTTTTCACGAGCAAAATCAAATGCGAATACCCTTCATCTACTCATGCTTGATTGCTCAGCCTACTATGTGGTG
>CAMSEX010000151.1 GCA_947057875.1 uncultured Clostridium sp. | reverse complement strand
TACTAAATTGTAACCATTGTTACAGAATTGTAATATTTCGCCTCCATTTAAATGCTCTTTAAAACAAATTTGGAAGTCATTTTAATATAAAAAAACAGCATTTTGCATAATGCTGTTTTTCTCCTATTTTATATGACATTTTCTAATTCCTGTGTAGCTAAACTTTGTTCCTCTGTAATTCTATCCCATTGACCATGTGTCATATATTCCTTTGGCAAATCAATCTGTTTATATTTTCGTGTTAAACTCTTAAACTGTTTCTGATTTACTTTTCCTGTTGCTTTTAATAAATCCATAAATTCTGTATCACTTAAACTCGCCAAATATTTGGCTCCAAATTCTAAACTCATACTTTCTTCCCTATTTGGATATAATTTCGGTACAGAATGAAGTTTCTGAAATTCTTTCATTTTACTAAAATCTTTTTCATCACATACATAATTTTTTTCTTTCAAAGGTTTCATTTGCTCTTCATAAATTTTAACATAAGAACGAACTCTACGTGCTCTTTTTTCTTGTCCTTTCACAAAACTAACTGTTTGGTTTCCTTTTGCAACCTCCAAACTTTCTGCCAATTCGTCTTCTACTGCTTGTTTTTGTGCCTGTTCAATCATATTCTGCGTCCATTCAAAATTCTCACGATTGGTTCTAGCAATATATTTTACAAAATCTAAATAAGGCGTACCTTTGTATTTTTCTACTAATTCTTCACTTAATCTCATATCTCTATTGGCACCATTTAATCGTTCTAAAATTTTCTCTTTTAAAATAATCTGACCACACTCTATCATAAGTTCTTCTAACGCCTTTGGATATATCTCATGGTCCTCCTGCATTAAAACATAATTCACAATTTTTTTATTATTAATATCTCTTAATTTGTGCATTCTTTTCGACATTTTCTCAGACATTGCAATTTTTTCTTGACTACTATTACGCCCCACATCTTTCATAAAAATGACTTGTAACTTATGTGCCAATTCATGATATTTTTGCCTTGTCACACAAGAATTAATGTACAAAACAGCTTCATCTGATGTCATTTTTCCATCACTCATTAGAATAGGAACTAACACATCCATATATTCCTCATCTAAATGGTCAATCATACCTTCACGCAAACCATCCACCATATCATAAGGAATATATGATATTTTATCGCAAATTCTCATTAGGCAACCTTCTGTCGTACCTGGAATTAACTTTCTATCATAGCCTTCTTTTACATGGCACATCATTAATTCTTGTTCAAAATCTGATTTTGTTTTCGTTTTATCAGGTATATAAGTTGACTCCGAAAGCTCTCCATTATGCGAATTAATCCCATCAAAGATAATCCATAAATCTTCGCAAACCTTTTCAATATCATCTTCCTTTTTTTCTGTATTATCTGCATATACATCATAAAGCGCATTTTTGATTTCTTCTGTGACTTGATTCGTATAAAGTAAATCTCTAACTCCCAAACTATTGTGTACATAATAACCCAGCCCTAAATTTTTCTTGATTTCAGAAAGCCACCATTCGCCACTATGTCCTAAAAAAGTATGACCAATATCATGGTGCTTTGCCATTAATTTCACAACTGGAACATTCAATCCAATTTGCTCCGCTAAAAATCCAGCAATTGCCTCTAAATTTTCGCTATGCGTCTTACGATTTGTTGATTCAATATCAGACTTTCTAAAACTTTTTATCATCATAGTTTCGTCTGTACTTTTTCGATTATAGTCTGTTAATACAAAATTAATAACACTTGCATATTTATTCAATCGTTTCATTGAATTTTGCTTTTGTTCCTGTATTTCTTGCTCCATTTTTTCACTCATTTTTCCTTTTACCTTTCCAAAATTTATCAAATCTTTTATATTATACCATAAATTCCCATAAAAGTAAAGCTAATATTTTATGTTAATTTAAAAAGCTTGCAAAAAAACATAAAATACGCTATAATTTTACTATAAAAGGAGGATTTTAACATGCTAACAGAAAAAATATTTATTTCTCATGGAGACCTTATTTTGGATAATATTTACAATCATAACTTAGAATTAATCAAACAAGACGGTGGTGGCTGCAATTGGAATGACCTTTACAACCTCGCACTAATGGGAGAAAAATGCTATGCTATTGGTTCCTGTGGTAATGATACAGAAGGTAAAATTGCTATCCAATCTTTAAAAAAAGCTGGAATCAACACAGAGCATATTATAATAGAAGAAAAATCTACAAATATTATGAATATCATCATTCCTAATTCCAAACTAAATGATAACTCTGTTTTGCATGTTTGGTATGATCCAATCACACTAAAATACACCATGAATTTTTCAGAACATTTGCCTGTCACTTTACCCTCAGAACTAAATGATAAAATGTTATATGTCATTTTGGATAAATTTTTACCAATTAACTTAGAATTTATTCGCAATATCACAACTCATAAAAAAATATGTCTTGACTTTGGGCACATTCGATTTTTGGAGCATTTTACCAAACAATACTTAACCCAATTTTTAGACCTAGCCGATTTTGTTCAGATAGATCGGAAGAGCGTCGTGTAGGGAAAGAGT
>CAMSEX010000150.1 GCA_947057875.1 uncultured Clostridium sp. | reverse complement strand
CATGACGATCCGACGATGATAAGAATGTTGCAAGATTTGACTGGTACAGATCCAACGAAAATTCCACTTGACGACAAACAGACGATGTCGATTTTCAGCTCGACAGATGCGCTTGGGGTAACGCCAGAGCAAATCAAATCAGAGGTTGGAACGTATGGTGTTCCTGAATTTGGAACAGGATTTAGCCGAGGAATGCTTTTGGAAACAAAACCAACAACTTTTGAAGAGTTAATTCGTTTGTCAGGTTTATCGCATGGCACTGATGTTTGGCTTGGAAATGCACAAGATTTAATTAAATCAGGAACCGCAACTTTAAGTGAAGCGATTTGCACGAGAGACGACATTATGATTTATTTGATGGATAAAGGTTTGCCACCTAATACAGCATTTAAGATTATGGAGTCTGTTCGTAAAGGAAAAATTGCTGGTGGAAAAGAGCCAAAATGGGAAGAATATCAGCAAATTATGCGCGAGCATGATGTGCCAGAATGGTATATTAATTCGTGTAAGAAAATCAAGTATATGTTCCCAAAGGCGCATGCCGCAGCATATGTAACTAACGCTTTTCGTATTGCTTATTATAAAGTGCATGACCCACTTGCTTATTATGCCGCATATTTCTCAATTCGAGCAAAGGCTTTTGATAGTGAATTTATGATTTATGGTAAGGAAAAAGCCAAAAATAAAATGCGTGAAATTGAAATGATGGGAAATGAGGCGACTGATAAAGATTTGAAAATGCACGAAGATTTGGAAATTGTTATTGAGATGTATGAGAGAGGCTTTTCATTTTTAGAAGTGGATTTGTATAAATCACATAGCACAAGATTTCGTGTGGAAGATGGAGCAATACGCCCACCACTAAATAGCATAGCAGGTTTGGGAGATGTAGCAGCAGAGAGTATTTTTGAGGCTGCACAAGAAGAGCCGTTTGAATGTATTGACGATATGCAGGCACGTTCTAAAGTAGGAAAAGCAATTACAGAATTATTGCAGAAATTTGGTTGTTTGAAGGGAATGACACAAAGTAATCAGATGAGTTTATTTGTATAAAAGGGGAGAGAAAATATGTTTTTTGGGATACAGATAAAATATATAGCAATTTATTTTGCGATAATTAATTTAATCGGTTTTTTAATGATGTGGTATGATAAACATCAAGCTAAATGGGGAAGATGGAGAGTGCCAGAAAAGACGCTTTTTATGATTACGTTTTTAGGTGGAGGAATAGGCACACTTATTGGCATGTACACATTTCGCCATAAAACCAAAAAAATGCGATTTGTCATTGGTTTTCCAACAATTTTAATTTCAGAGGTTTGCTTAATTATTTAT
This sequence comes from uncultured Clostridium sp., assembly GCA_947057875.1. Classification (GTDB taxonomy): domain Bacteria; phylum Bacillota; class Clostridia; order TANB77; family CAG-508; genus Scatovivens. The sequence goes on along the minus strand of CAMSEX010000150.1, from coordinate 1,267 downwards.
CTTGCCTTATATGGAGAAGAAAAATTTGCAGCATTTTTAGAATTATTTTAGGAGGATAATAGGAAAATAAACCACGAATGAATTTTCGTGGTTTATTTAATTTTAGCATATGATTAAATTTCCAATGAGCCAATTAATACTAATTTGATTTGTGCCAAATCATTAATTGAAACTCTTCCGTTACCGTCAATATCTGCAGCTTTTAGTGCATTTCCTGTCAATAACTCTTTTTCAATATAATGCAATTTCAATTTTGCAAAATCAACAATACCAATTCTTCCATCACCATTAATATCACCAGTTACAATCAAAGTGAATTCTAAATTAGCACCTACTTTTAACGTCATACCAGTTGCTATCACATCGCTTTCATTCAATTCACTTCCATCTTTATCTAAAAATACCATTTGTTGCTCAGTTTCTACATTTTGTTTAAAACTATTGACTGTTGTTTCAGGTTTAATTCTTGAAATAAATCCTTCTTCAATGGTATAAACGTTAGATGTAATTTCTTCTGGAATATCAGGGTCAACTGGTACATCAGGATTTTCATTTTTTGTGATATCTTCAAATAGATTTATCATAGCAGCTGATGCAAATATACCATAAGTTTCCATATCCAATTTTACATATTGTGCCTGCACACTTTCGCTAAATTCAATACGCTTAAACTCTTCATTTTGTTCACAATTTTCTATTCTTCCTGCTTCAGTCCAATTTTCGCCATCCATGCTTACATATACAATTCCATTTTTAATAGCATCTGGATCATTTTCTCTATATTTTTTCTGAACAAATTCCAAAGCAGAAATATATTTTGGTTCATCCAATTTTATTGTAATAAATGGATTTCCCTCTTGCTCTAAAACACTATATCTAAAATCTGTATGCCAAATAGTATTCCTATTTCCATCAATTGTATTTGGTGCATAGAAAGGTCTACTAGAATCGATAGATTGTGTTGAAAAACCATGAATTGACAAATGTGAAATTGGAATATATTTTGCTGTATCTGGTTGATTATCCTCTGTAAATTCATATTCTAAACTTTCACTTGGTGTATAAATTCCTGTTCCTTTTGTTCTAACCAAAAGTGTATTATCTCCTGTTACAACAGGTTCTTGTTCAGCATAAGACTTCCACTCATTTTCACCTGACAATTTCCATTCTAATTTATCTACATTATTCAATCCAATTAATCGATTTTCTAAGTCATTCACATATGGCGAGATCGGAAGAGCGTCGTGTAGGGAAAGAGTGTAGGTTA
>CAMSEX010000149.1 GCA_947057875.1 uncultured Clostridium sp. | reverse complement strand
GATCTAATGCCAATTTAGTTTGGCAAGTTATTATTTCAACTGTTTTTCCTACTTCTCTTTCCTCTAATGTTTCACCAACACATACAATTGGTTTTAATTCATTTGCAAAAGCTGCTTTTACTTTTTTGTTTACTGTTTCATCAGTTTCTGCAAAATATTGTCTTCTTTCAGAATGCCCAATTATCACATATTCTACACCAATTGCTTTTAGCATTTTACCAGACACTTCACCTGTATATGCTCCCTTTTCCTCCCAATGCATATTTTGTGCTCCAATTTTAATATTCGTGTCTTGTGCATAATTTAAACAATAAAACAAATCTATGTAAGGCACACACAAAATCACTTCATTTTTTGTATCCTTTACCAATTTCTCAAATTCTTCGATATATGCAATCGCTTCATTTGGTAGCATATTCATTTTCCAATTTCCTGCCATTACTTTCTTACGCATACATATCTCCTCCTTTTATTTTATGAGATTCAAAATCTCTGTCACATCCGAAATTCTGGCTAAATAGCCATTTTTAAAATGAATATCAAAAGTAACATCTCTTCCAAACCATTCTGGTGGATTAAAATTTGCTGCATCTTCCTCAGATTTAAACTCAACTTCAACAAATTTTAGTCCATCTAAATACCCTTCAAAAACATCTAATTCAGCCACTAAGCTATCTTGCAGCGGAATCAAATATCGATTTTTCTCGACAACTCGCCCATCAATTTTTTCCATTAAATGCTCAAAAGACTCTTCTACCAAAGGAAGTTCTACTTCTCTTGCTACATTTGCAGTTTCTTTTTGCGTTTTTTCTTTAAATTTATATGATAATATGTATTCATTACCATATTTTCTAACACGTAAAGAGGGTGTACCAGAAGCACTTAAATATCCCTGTACAACATGAATTTTTCGATACTGATTTAAGTCTCCTGGCAGCCTTTTTAGCAAAAATTTTTTCTCAATTTCTTTTCCCTTCATATCAAACCTCTTTTAAATTCTGCAATGCTTCAATTCCTGGTAATTTTTTGCCTTCCAAAAATTCCAAACTTGCTCCTCCACCTGTTGAAATATGTGTAAATTTTTCTGCTAAACTTGCTTTTTCTACTGCAGCTGCCGAATCCCCTCCACCAATAATTTTAACAGCATCAACATTGGCTAGAGTTTTAGCAATTTCATTCGTTCCAACAGCAAATTGGTCAAATTCAAACAAGCCCAAAGGACCATTCCAAACAACAGTCTTTGCATTTTTTAACTCATCACTATAAATTTTTATTGTTTCTGGGCCAATATCAAAACCTTCCCAACCATCTGGGATTTCTGTATATTTTACATCTTTGCTCTCTGTATCTGCCGCAAATTCTTTACCAACTTTTGTATCAACTGGCAACATGAATTTTACGCCTTTTGCTTTGGCTTTTTCCATCAATTCCTTTGCCAACTCCAATTTATCATCTTCACAAATTGAATTTCCAACACTATACCCCATTGATTTAAAGAACGTATATGCCATAGCTCCACCAATCATTAATGTATCAACTTTTTCAAGCAGACGATTAATAACACCAATTTTATCAGAAACTTTTTTTCCTCCTAAAATGGCAACAAATGGTCTTTCTGGATTTTCCAATGTAGTTCCCAAAAAGTTTAATTCTTTTTCAATTAAAAATCCTGAAACTGCTGGCAAATAACTCGCAACACCTGTTGTTGAACTATGCGCTCTGTGTGCTGTTCCAAAAGCATCATTTACAAAAATTTCTGCCAAAGAGGCGAACTTCTTAGACAATGCTTCATCGTTTTTCTCCTCACCAGCTTCATATCGAACATTTTCAAGAAGTATCACTTCTCCTTGTTTCAAATTGTTAACCAATTTTTGTGCATCTTCCCCAACAACATCTTTTGCAATTTTTACTTCTTGACCTAATAATTTTGAAAGTTCTTTTGCCACAATATCCAAAGAAAATTCTGGTTTTACCTCTCCTTTAGGACGTCCCAAATGAGAACACAAAATCACTTTGCAATCATTTTCCAGCAAATACTTAATGGTCGGTAATGCAGCTACAATTCTTCTGTTATCTGTAATTTTTCTGTTTTCATCATAAGGCACATTAAAATCACATCTGACTAAAACTTTTTTATTTTTTATATCAATATCTTTTACTGTTTTTTTGTTCATGCTATTTTCCCCTTTTTGTATTATTTATGCAATAGTTAAGGGCTGATGTAGGCATCAACCCCTACCATTTTTTATCCCAATTCTGCAAAATATTTAATTGTCCTAACCATTTGACTTGTATAAGAATTTTCGTTATCATACCAAGCCACTACTTGAACTTCGTATAAATCTTCTGCCACCTTTGTTACCATCGTTTGAGTGCTATCGAATAGCGAACCATTTGTAATTCCAATAATGTCTGAAGAGACTAATGGTTCTTCTGTATAACCATATGAAGCACTTTCTTGGGCCTTCATAGCACGATTGATTGAATCAACAGTAATATCATTTCCCTTTACAACAGCAATCAAAATCGTTGTAGATCCTGTTGGTACTGGAACTCTTTGTGCCGAACCAATCAATTTTCCATTTAATTCTGGAATTACTAATCCGATTGCTTTTGCAGCACCTGTTGAATTTGGAACAATATTGACTGCTGCTGCTCTAGCTCTTCTTAAATCTGCTTTTCTATGAGGTCCAGATCGGAAGAGCGTCGTGTAGGGAAAGAGTGTAGGTTA
>CAMSEX010000148.1 GCA_947057875.1 uncultured Clostridium sp. | reverse complement strand
GCAATTCTTTTTCTTTCTGATATTCCTCTGTTGCACGATTTAACTGCTCATTTGCTTTTTCAATTCTTTGGGCTAAAATTTCTGCTTTTCCTTCTAGTTGTTCCATTTCTGTTTGTTTGTCAAAAATACTTTGTGTTAATTCTGCAATTTCTACGACTGTATTGGATAATTCTTCGCTGACAAATTGCAATTGCTCATTGGATTGCTGATTTTGCTGTTCTAGTTCCTGTTTTTGTTCTTCTAACGCAGTAACTTTGTCACTATCTTCCGCAAAAACTTTCACAACGCAATTGAAAAATATTACTAAAATTATGAAATTAACTTTAATAAATTTTTTCACACTTGCTTAAACCTCCAAATATTTTTTCATGGATATCGAACTACCAATTGCCCCAACGCCAATTCCCAAAACACCATACACAATCGCGATTGTTTGGACAATTTCTGTAAATTGCAATAAGGTTACTCCCATTTTTTGTAAAACATTAGAACTTACAATATTTTGCACAATCATATCGTAAATTCCGCCGACAATTAAAAGCGTCATAACTGCTGCAGCCACGCCAATAATGATACCTTCAATCAAAAATGGTAAACGAATAAAGCGATTGGTTGCTCCGACATATTTCATAATGGAAATTTCTTTTCTTCTGCTATGTACCGTAAGTCTAATGGTGTTCGCTATTATTGTGACTGAAATCACAATTAATATAATAGAAATTACTCCCATTGCAATGCGAATTCCATTGGCGATTTTCATTAATGTATTAATCGTATCATCTTTGCTTGTAATTTTTTTGACGTTTTCCATGGCGCTAATTCTGGCTTCGATATCAGTTGCTAAACTCAAATCCGTTAATGTTACAATAAAAGAAGCTGGAAAAATATTATTTTCGCCTTCATAGCCTTCTAATAATTCTTGGTTATCTTTTAAATTTTCTTTCATGGAATCTAAGGCTTGTTGCTTACTTTTGAAAACAACTGTATTAATGCCTTCTAAGCTTTTTATGCTTTGTTCCAGAACATCAATTTGTTCGTCTGTTGCTTCGTTTTCAATAAAAACTTCCATGCCTTGACTTTTCTGAACTTGCTCCAACACATAATTCACATTTTCACCAATCGCAAAAAAAGCGCCAAACAAAAACATTGCTAAAATCATTGTGACAAGTGATATTGTTGTTGATTTCTTATTCTTAAAGACATTTTTGATGCCTTCTTTTAATAAATAATTACTTCCCACTATCATAACCACCTTTTCTATCATCTCTTACAATTGTTCCGTTGTTAATTTCAATGACTCTTTTTTTCATCTTGTCCACAATATCTTTGGCATGTGTCGCCATAACAACCGTTGTACCTCTGCTGTTGATTTCGTTTAGCAAATTCATGATATCCCAAGCTGTTTCTGGGTCTAGATTTCCCGTTGGCTCGTCCGCAATAATCATAGACGGATTATTGACCAAAGCACGCGCAAGCGCCACTCTTTGTTGCTCTCCACCAGATAATTCATGTGGATACACTTTGGCTTTGTTGCTCAATCCAACCAATGACAATACCATCGGAACTTGTCTTCGAATATGCTTTGGCGTTGCTTTTACAATATACATCGCAAACGCAACATTTTCGTAAACCGTTTTGTCAGGCAACAAACGAAAATCCTGAAACACAACGCCCATACTTCTACGCAGATAAGGAACGCGTTTCGGCTTCAAAAACGTGATGTCTTTTCCATTGATAATGATATTGCCTTGCGAAGCTTCCTCTTCTTTCAAGATTAATTTTATTAAAGTCGACTTACCAGAACCAGACGCGCCCACCAAAAATGCAAATTCTCCCTTGTCAATCTTGAAAGTTGCATCATGAACCGCTTCTGTTCCTGTATCATACAATTTACTTACATTTCTAAATTCTATCATGATAAAAATTTTCCTTTATCAAATATTATTCCCTATTTATCTTATCAATAAATTCAAAAAATTGCAATACCAGATTCGACCTTTTTTACTATTTTTTTAATTCTTGTTCTGCTAATCGATAATCTGGCATATAGTTTGACACCATTTGCCAAAATTGTTTGGAATGATTCATATGGCGCAAATGGCAAATTTCATGCAAACAAACATACTCAATGGCGCGTCTGCTGTACATGACAAGATTTTTGCTAAGCGTAATATTTCCACTTGTTGAGCAATTTCCCCAGGTACTTTTTAGATTTTTAATTTTATAAGATTTCGGCGCAATTCCCACTTTCATCGTCATTTTTCGCATGGCTTTTTCCACTTCTTTTTCCGCCAATTCTGCATAAAATTGCTCGATGAATGCTTGGGCAATTTGAGAAGCATTTTCGTCTTGCTTGTCTAACAAACTCACCCAAAAAGTATTTCCCTTAAATTTGAATTTTGGCTTATTGTCATATACAATTTTCAAAATCACATCTTTTCCCAAAACGCTAAAAATCTCTCCATCGATGTATTGCTTTGGCGCTTTTTTGCGCTGTTCACTCACATTTTCCAAAATCCAACTGGCTCTTTTGCAGAGCATTTGCTCAACGCTTTCTTGCGACGTTTTCGTTGGCACACGAACAATCACTTCGCCGTCTTTGATGGCTATGTAACAATTTTTGATTTTTTTTCGCTCCAAATGATATTCAATTGTCTTTTCTTTTATTTTGATTGCTTCCATGTTTTCCTTTCTTGTTTTTGCATTTTTGATATTTTTAATGTGGGCATCATTATCATTTTTTATCAT
>CAMSEX010000147.1 GCA_947057875.1 uncultured Clostridium sp. | reverse complement strand
CTACACTATAACCTACACTCTTTCCCTACACGACGCTCTTCCGATCTAATGAATCGAAAAGAAGAAATCAAAGAAATAAAAATACAAAAAATGAAATTAAGAAAACAAGAAACAGCAGGTTCGATTATCCGAAAAATTCTGGCAGTTTCAATTCCGATTTCACTTAGCTCATTGTTATCTAGTATCAACAAAAATATTGATTCTGTAACTGTGGTGCGTTTGTTAAAACCACTGATTGGAGAAGCAACAGCCAAAACGAAATATGGCATTTTGAGTTCAAAAGTGGATATTTTAACATCCATGCCATTGGCATTTAACATTGCATTTGCGACTTCGCTTGTACCAGTGATTGCAGCAGCAAAAGTGAAAAATGATACAGAAACCATCAACAAAAGACTGCGTTTATCGCTACTCATTACAATTTTAATTGCGCTTCCTTGTACTTTTGGTATGTGTATTTATGCCACACCAATTTTGGAATTGCTATTTCCGAATGCAAGTTCGGGAGGCATGTTGCTTGCTATTTCTGCGCTAACGATTACATTCACGGCACTGGCACAAACTATCAATGGTGCTTTGCAAGGCTTAGGAAAAATTAGAGTTCCAGCATTTGCACTTGGCTGTGGCGTTTTAGTGAAACTCATTGCAAACGTGATTTTAATTCCTATGGAGGGAATTTATGAAAATGGGGCAGCAATTGGTTCTGTACTTTGTCATATGGTATCATTTACGATTGTATATTATGTATTAAAACGAACTGTCAGACTTGATTTTAGCATTAGTGGCATGTTAGTCAAACCGTTGCTAGTTACAGTGCTTATGTCAGGGCTTTCGCTTGTGAGTTATAAAGGAATGCTAATGTTGGGAATGGCATCAAGAATTGCTACGATGCTGGGGATTATGATTGCAGTACTGGTATATGCAATTGGAATTATTGGTTTTAAAGTGTTATCCAAAGAAGATATTGAAATGTTGCCTTCAGGCGACAAAATCTATCAGTTTTTGCACAAAATTGGTATATATCGCTAAAGGCTTGAAAAATGGGCAAAAATGATTTGAGTGATACTTGTAAATATTGAAAAATGGACAAAAAAAGAAAATTATTCCAAAATTGAGAAGGATTTTATCTAAATTTGGCGAATAAAGGTAATAGTAGACAAAACTACTAACTAAAAACAATTGGGAGGTAATTTAAAATGAACAAAGCTGAATTAATCGCAGCAGTAGCTGCAAAAACAGGGGCAACAAAAAAAAGTGCTGAGGAATCAGTAAATGCTTTTACAGATGTTATAACAGAAGCATTAAAAAAAGGAGATAAAGTTCAATTAGTTGGATTTGGTTCTTTTGAAGTTATTAAAAGAGCAGCTAGAAAAGGTAGAAATCCACAAACAAAAGAAGAAATCAAAATTCCTGCATCAAAAGCTCCAAAATTCAAAGCTGGTAAAGCATTAAAAGATATTGTTAATAAAAAATAATGATAAAATAATAAAAAAGCAAATAGTAAAACTATTTGCTTTTTTGAAATTATTCTTCACAGCAACATTTGCATTCACAGTCACAGTCCTCTGGTTCAAAAGGTCTATCACAACATAAATCAACACCTTTTAGACATTTTCCTTCTTTTCTGCAGTGTTTGCAAATTTTAACATGTTCTACACGATTTGCCCAAATATCGATTGCGTAACGTTTGTCAGAGCAAAGAGGTCCAAAAACGAATTCGCCATCTTTATTAGTAAATGTGTGAGATACAGGTTTTCTTTCGTGTTTGGTTACTTCTAACAATTTGACAACAGCGTCTTTAACAGGTTCATTGCAAGAATCCTTGATTACACCAAAAATAACATTTCTGTGGTCCTCATCTAAGTTGATTTCTAAATCAAATTGCTTTCCAGCTTCAATAAATCCATCAATATCCACGATGTGTTTTTTTTCACAATCAAAATCCATTTCCATATCCATTTTAATCATTCCTTTATTTATAAATTCGGAAGTACTTCCTTATAAATAATATGTCAAAAAAAGAGAAAATGCGACAAATTTTAGAAAATTACCAAAGTCTAAAATTGATTTAAAATCCTTTTCTTTTTTCAATAGGTATGATACAATATAGAAAATAAGGAGCTGAAAATGAAATTTCCATTCAAAGTTTTAAACAAAAAGAAATTTGTATTGTGTTTTATGAATGCGTTTATGACCAATCTATTTTTCTATATAACGCCAGCGCTTTTGGCATATTTTACAAGGGAACCGTTTACATTAGAAAAATTGAAGTATTTGATTTTGTCAATTGTTGTGACAAAAATTTTGGCAGTTAGTTTAAACCATATTTGGATTTTATATGTTTTGAAATTTGAGAATGAGTATGCCAAAGACTTGCAACTGGCGTATTTTAGAAGAATTGTCAAAATGAAACCCAATCGCCTGAGCCAAGTACATAATGGTTTTTTGAAAAGACAAATTGATGTAATTGCGCAGGAAGGAGAAGAATTGCTAGAGCAAATTTTTGAAACTGTGAGTGGTTGCACGATTTCCATTGTGATGTTTTTGATGCAAGTTATTCAACAAGATGTGCGTATGTTTTGGGTTTGCTTGGCGATGATTGGCACAATGGTAATTTACAATTTATGGCTTGGGAAAAAGTATGTTGCCATCCAAGAAAAATTTAATGATTCGTATGCCAAATACAATTCTAGTTATGTCGATTTTTTGCAAAATGTAAAAAGATCGGAAGAGCGTCGTGTAGGGAAAGAGTGTAGGTTATAGTGT
>CAMSEX010000146.1 GCA_947057875.1 uncultured Clostridium sp. | reverse complement strand
GCGATGACGAGAGGTGACTGGAGTTCAGACGTGTGCTCTTCCGATCTGTTCCAAACACACCGAGAAAAGCAGATGTTAAATATGCAATGTCAAATTCGTTAGGATTTGGTGGACATAATAGCAGTATTATTTTTAAGAAATATGAAGCATAGATAAAATTTGGCATATTGCTTCGTGTCTTTACAAAAAAGGAGGGGATAAAAATGGAATATCAAGAAATTAAAAAATTAATGGATGATATGGGAAATTCAAAATTGACAGAATTAGAAATCGAATTTCCTGACGGAATTAAAATTAGTATGAAAAAAGAAGATGGAAAAAAAATTTCTGCACCTGTTCCAGCAGTAGTTCCACAAGCACAGCCACCAATGAATATTATTCAGGCACAAGCACCTGTGGAAGTGAAAAGTCAAGAAAAAAAGGTAGAAGGAAATGTTGTAAAATCACCAATGGTGGGAACGTTTTATTCAAAATCTTCACCAAGTGCAGACGTTTTTGTTAAAAAAGGCAGTAAAGTAAAAAAAGGGGATACATTGTGTATTATAGAAGCCATGAAATTGATGAATGAAATTGAGTCAGAATATGATGGAGAAGTTGTGGAGATTTTAGTGAGTGATGATGATATGGTAGAATATGGGCAACCATTGTTTGTTATTAAGTAAGATGTTAGCGAAGAATGAGTGCTACAGATTACTTAGTTCATATTTTTATAAAAAATATGAACTACTTTAAAAAGTCTTTTAATAGCTTTGGTCAATGGGACATTGGATTGCCAAACTGAGAGATAAAAGCTGGCAAAATCCTGCGTGTTAACTACGCGAGGAAGGACACAAAATTATGTATACTATATGAAAGTTAGGTAAATTTTGTGCGAAATTTAAAAAGGAGAGAACAATGTTAAATATTAATGAAATTATGGAAATTATTCCGCAACGTGCACCATTTTTAATGATAGATAAGGTTGAAGAATATGTGCCAGGAGAAAGCTGTACTGCATACAAAAATGTGTGTATCAATGAACCACATTTTGCGGGACATTTTCCAGGGCAACCAATTATGCCAGGTGTGCTAATTGTTGAGGCTTTAGCACAAACTGGTGCAATTGCGATTTTATCAATGGAAGAAAATAAAGGGAAAAATGCGCTATTTGGTGGAATTGATAAAATGCGTTTTAAAAGGCAAGTTGTGCCAGGAGATGTTTTGAAGTTAGAAGTAAAGGTGATTAAGAAAAAGGGACCAATTGGAATAGGAGAAGCTTTAGCTACTGTGAATGGAGAGGTGGCAGCTAAAGGAGAACTGACTTTTGCTGTGGTAGATATGCCAAAAGAATCATAAGAAAGGAATTACAAAATGTTAAAAAAAGTTTTAATTGCCAATCGTGGCGAAATTGCGGTTCGTATTATAAGAGCTTGTAAAGAACTTGGAATTGCAACAGTTGCAGTGTATTCAGAAGCTGACAAAGATGCGTTGCATACACGTTTAGCAGATGAAGCTATTTGCATCGGACCTGCCAAATCGAACAAAAGTTATTTGAATATCAAGAATATTTTGCAAGCAGCTTGTGGAACTGGTTGTGATAGCATTCATCCAGGTTTTGGTTTTTTGTCGGAAAATGCTAATTTTGCGAAAATGTGTGAAGAAAGTAATTTAAAATTTATTGGACCTTCTTACCAAATTATTGATTTAATGGGAAATAAATCTAACGCAAAAGAGCTCATGAAAAGTGCGGGTGTTCCTGTTGTTCCAGGATCGGATGGAAGTGTTAAAAATGTAGAAGAGGCAATTCAGATTGCAGATAAAATTGGTTATCCGATTATGATAAAGGCCTCAAGTGGTGGAGGTGGAAAAGGAATTCGTTTAGTCAGAGCGCTGGAAGAATTGCCAGAAGCATATGAAATTGTTAAACAAGAAGCCTTAATTTCTTTTAATGATGATGAAATTTATATTGAAAAATTAATTGAAAATCCAAGACATGTGGAAATTCAGGTGCTGGCTGACGAATTTGGAAATTGTATTCACTTAGGAGAAAGAGATTGCTCAGTACAAAGGCGACATCAGAAGGTTTTAGAGGAAAGTCCTTCCACTGTTTTGGATGATAAATTAAGAAAGAAAATGGGAGAAGCGGCGATTAATGCAGTTAAAGCAGCACATTATTCCAATGCAGGAACCATTGAATTTTTGGTAGATAAGCATAAAAATTTTTATTTTATGGAAATGAATACAAGAATTCAAGTAGAGCACCCAGTAACAGAATGGGTAACTGGAATTGATATTGTCAAAGAACAGCTTAAGATTGCATCAGGCGAAAGCTTATGTTATACACAAAAAGATGTCGATATAAAAGGACACAGTATTGAATGTAGAATTAACGCAGAAAATCCAGAAAAGAATTTTATACCATGTCCAGGAACGATTATGGATTTGAATTTGCCAGGAGGAAATGGAGTAAGAGTGGACACAGCAGTATATACAGGTTACAAAATTCCACCAGTTTATGACTCAATGATTGCTAAAATTATTGTACATGCGAAAAATAGAGAAGCAGCAATTGCCAAAATGAAAGTAGCTCTAGACGAGTGCGTAATTGATGGGGTAGATACGAATATTGATTTTTTGTATCAAATTTTGGAAAATGAAAATTTTGTCTTAGGTAATTTTGATACATCTTTTATTCAAAAAGAATTTGACATGTAAAACCATAGAAGGAGAGAAATTATGGTCATTGATAAATTAAAAAAAAGAGGAAAAAAGAAAAGATCGGAAGAGCAACGTCTGAACTCCAGTCACCTCTCGTCATCGCGTATG
>CAMSEX010000145.1 GCA_947057875.1 uncultured Clostridium sp. | reverse complement strand
AGATGACGAGAGGTGACTGGAGTTCAGACGTGTGCTCTTCCGATCTTACAAAATCACCATATGGAATGGGTAAAAAATATAATAACCATATTTGGTTTTTCTGCCTAATTTTCCATTATAGGCTAATAATAAGACAACTGGCAATGTAGCGCACAAATAGGAAATAAGGCTCGAGCTTGTATCATCTATGATTAATCTTGGGTAATAATAAATAAAATTCAAAATGGTAAAAGCCACAATTCGCAATAGTTTCCTGTTTCTACATAAGTATAAAACAAAAACCGCTGCAACGCCATACCAGCCATAATCCACGCAAAGAATTTTTCCTAAATAAAACACGACAAAAACAAGTGGCAATGAAAGATAATATTTTTTGCCAAGCTTGTCAAATATGGTGATAGCAAAAATTCCTAATAATAACGTGAACAATATGTTCAGCATTTGCCAATTGCCTACTAAAGAACGAAACAACATAAATGGAATTTGTGAAATGAGCGCAAAAATTGTCAATCTTTTGTAATATTTTTTTAAATTGCTGGTGTGACAATAACCCTCAGCCACCAAAAAAGCGAACAAAGGAAATGCAATTCTTCCCAAATAACGCGTTGCAAAGCAAGTCGTCTCCGGGATTGCATATTTTACATGGTCTAGCACCATCGTCACACAAGCAATGATTTTTATTACAAAAATTGACATCTTTTTCTCACACCTTTCACAATGATTATACCATATAATTTTATTTTGTAAAAGTGTTTTAAAAAGATGTCAATTCCAAAAAACTTACCACAGATACTTCCACGATATTATCCAATAAATCCTTATATTCTTTGGCTCTGAAATTCATGAATCCATCTAAAATCATGGTTTTATTTTCTTGGATATATTGTTTGATTAATTGCTTTAGCAATTTATTTTTATAACCAATTTTATGGTCTGGCAAACTCATAATTTGATGACTAATTTTTAAAACATATTCTTGTTCTTCTTCATTCAAATAAAAGTAGTTTTGCTTGATACATTTTTTGATGAAATTTTTTTCATAAAATTTTTCAATGGCACTTTTTAAAACAATGGTAACAATCTCGCAAAACTCCTCTTCATTTTTTTCCATGTCATGAATAATAACATTGTCATATTTTTTAAATCGATAGTTTGAAATGCAAACATTGACTGGTAATTTCTCAAATGTGCTGATTAAATACGCTATAATTTCCTGGTTATTTGTTTTTATGCAAATCGATTTCACGTGTCTTCTCCTTCAACTTAAACTATATAGTATCATATTCATTCGGAAAGAATTCGGTGTTAGTCTTCCCAAAATTCTTACAATGCCTCATTAATTCCTCTTGCAATGATGTCTTTCATACTATCAATCAAATCATCGATTTCTTTTGGCGTAACAATGAAATTATAGTCGTTTGGAATCAGCGCTTCTTTGATTTTTTCGTAATTATCCTCGTCTTTTAGTTTGTTAAGCGCGTCGTTTGACTCCGCTTTTTTCTGCAAATCTTCAATAAACAAATCCAAGCAATCATTCGTAATCGAAGCCATCTCAACAACTGTTGGGACACCAATCGCAACCACTGGAATGCCCAGCGTTTTCTCTGACAACTCGTCTCTCGCATTTCCAACGCCTCCGCCCGGCACAATTCCTGTGTCCGAAATTTGCACCGATTTGTTAATTCTGCTCACACTTTTCGAGCACAAACTATCAATGGCAACAATCATTTTGGGTTTGATTTTATCGACAATTCCTCGAATAATTTCCGCACTTTCGATTCCCGTTGTGCCCAAAACACCTGGAGAAATCGCTGAAATCGCTCTTGTATTTTCATCAATATATTGTGGCAAATACAATTTAATGTGACGCGTAATTTCGACTTCATTCACCACTCTTGAACCCAAACTATCTGGTGTAGAATACAAATTTCCAAGTCCAACAATCATGATTTCTTCTTCTTTTTTGATGTGTTTATCCACAATATTGGCTAACTCTTTGCTAATGACTTCCACAATTTTGTCTTCTTTTTCTGTTTCAATATTATGAATTTTCTTCACATCAATCGTAATATAATTTCAAATTGGCTTTTGCAAGGCCTCCTCGCCAGTTTCATTCGTAACTGCTACTCTAGTAATTCGAATATCTTCTAATTCTTCCTCCTCACATTCCACGCCATCAATCTCGTTTTCTATCTTATTTGCTTTTCGATACAAATCGCGTCTTTCGACTGCCATATCTGTTCTAAAATCCATTTTCAAATCACCTCTTCCTTATTGTGGCAATTTGAAGAAAATTTATACAAAAAAAGAGCTATAAAAAAACTCAATTTCTCACGCTCTTTTTTAAAAGTTAGAGTTTTTTACAGCCCTTTCTTATTTCAACGTATCCGCAATGTTTTCGCATAATTTAATATATAAATCTTTACGATTATTTGGCATTTTTCCCAACAATTCGGAAAAAGCATTATCGACATTTTTATCATCAATTCCTTTCACCAAGGTGTCCAAATTTAACCCTAACGCTGTCGCAAGATTAACTAATACTTCCACACTGCATACGCTTGTTCCTCGCTCAATTTCACCAACATGTGATGGACTAATATCAACTAATTCAGCTAATTTTTCTTGTGTTAAATCCATTTCTTTTCTCTTTTGGCGAATACGTTTTCCCATTGCTCTATAATCAATCTTATACATATAGCCTAGCCTCCTCCAGTTTATTTTATACTGTTCGCCAATTTTTATTAAGAATCCATAACTGTGGAATATAGTGTACAACCGTTAATGTATAAGATTTTCCATTTTATAATAATTTTTTG
>CAMSEX010000144.1 GCA_947057875.1 uncultured Clostridium sp. | reverse complement strand
TCGATGATTCCTCTTGGCGTTAAATCAAATTTTTCCTCAATTTTCTCTACAATTTTGTCTTCTGAAATGGTTCCAGTTCCAAATGTATCTACAAAAATCGAAACTGGTTTTGCAACTCCTATCGCATAGGAAAGCTGAATTTCACATTTTTTGGCATAACCATTTGCCACAACATTTTTAGCTAACCATCTTGCCATATAACATGCTGAACGGTCAACTTTTGTTGGATCCTTTCCAGAAAAAGCACCTCCACCATGACGGCTATATCCACCATAAGTGTCTACAATAATTTTTCTTCCTGTCAAACCACTATCTCCTAGTGGTCCACCAATCACAAATCTACCTGTTGGATTAATGTAATATTTCGTATTCTCATCTAAAAGCTCTTTTGGTACAATCTCGCCAATTACCTTTTGTTTCATATCTTTTTTCAAAGTTTCCAAATTCGCTTTTTCCGTGTGTTGTGTGGAAATAACAATGGTATCCACTCGAACTGGCTTTTGATTTTCATATTCAACAGTAACTTGCACTTTTCCATCTGGGCGTATGTAATCAAATATCCCTTGTTTTCTTACTTCTGTCAGCCTTCTGGCCAATTTATGTGCCAAATAAATTGGCATTGGCATAAAATCTTCTGTTTCATCTGTCGCGAAACCAAACATCATTCCTTGGTCTCCTGCCCCTTCTGATTCAACATTTTCGCCCTCTTTGTCTTCATATGATTTGTCAACTCCAATGGCAATATCTGGGGATTGTTTTGAAATATTAATGAAAACTTTGCAAGTTTCATAATCAATATCTTTTTTTTCATCATGATAACCGACTTCTTTAATTGTATTTCTCACAACTGCCTCCAAATCTACTTCGGCAATAGAGGTAATTTCACCTGTTAACAAAATTTGCCCTTTTCCAGCAACTGTTTCACAAGCAACTCTTGCATATGGGTCTTTTTCCAAAAAACTATCCAAAACGCTGTCTGAAATAAAATCACACAATTTATCTGGATGTCCTTCTGTTACACTTTCTGATGTAAATAATTTTCTCATTTTTTACTCCTTTCCTTGCTCCATGCAAAAACGTCTTCTAAAATTATGTTTTAGAAGACGCAAAAAAATTAATTCATAAAATATTACATTTTAATCATCATTCAAAGCATCTTCGCTTTGTCGGTATTAGCACCTTAAAAAATTAGGTTGCTGTGGAGTCACAGAGCCGATTCTCTCGTCCACTCTTGATAATAGATTATTTCTATTTTACATTTTTTTATGTATTTTGTCAAGTTATTTTTTTAATGGCTTGCCAATTTTTCCTGTAACAGTTACTTCATGATAATCATTTACTTCTTTCATAAAGTCTTTTACAAAATCGCAAAACGCTTGATATTCTTCTTTTTGTTGAATATTTACAGGATGATATTTATCGTCTTTGGTGTTACTTGGGCCTACTATAAAATTAATCATTTCTTTTTGCTCCAAGTCATAAAGTGTCATCCAACTATCGCCTTCTTTAGCATTTACCATCCCAACATTTTCTTTTGTAAAACTCATAGCCTCTCCATAGCTCATATCGCCACCATCAAATGATAATGGAACAACATACAAAGAGCTTTTTTTAAAACCTACTGCATAATACCAGTAATGTGTTGTTGTTGTGATTGTTCTTCCTCCACCACCAATATCAATTTTTTCCCAAATTGCATAGGCTGCTGTGTATAGTTCTGGCTCTGGAACCACTTTTTTGATAATATCCTTTACTTTTTGCTTCTCCTCACTATTTTCGCCTTTTTTCTCATCAATGGTTGCCTTTATGTAAAAAATAACAAATAAAACTACTACAACAACTACTCCAATCACAATATATTTGCTTTCCATTTTATTTCCTCCTTTAATTCAAATATGCTTGATTATAAGCGCGTTTTGGTCTCGCCAAATAAGTTACATCAAAATTTCGTAAATCTGTTTGCATCATTTGATGTGTTAAAATTCCTGTTTGGTAATCGCAAAATCTAATTTTACCAATTTGCGAAAAAAGATAATTTCTTTTATTGACACGAATTCCATTTTCATAAAAAATTAGTAAATCACGTAAATGAATTAATGGATAGAAACCCCAAAAAATCCCTATTGCAAACAGCACACAAAAAATAACAATTCCTTTTAAACTGCTGAACCATTCTTTTATCCCATTGATACCTCGTACGCCTGCTAAACAAATTACAATTACCAAACACGTTCTAACAACTATACAAATTGCTATCTTTGTTTTATTGGGAAATGCTTGTGCCAACTTTTCTCCCATTTGATTTTCTTGCAACTTCCTTATCATCTCCTCTCTATTCTATGATTTTTCAATACATTTATGATATACTATTCTTCTAGAATTTTCAATCCTGCAAATTTTGCCATAAGTCTCTTATGCCCAGCTTTTTCAAATTGAATATCAACTTTTAAATCGTCTGCTTCTGTTTCAACAGAACAAATCATGCCTTCCCCAAATTTTTTATGAAAAACCTTAACACCAGCTTGATAAACACTCAAATCAATCTCACTTTTTGGGAGTTGATTCAAATTTGCCAAAAAGCTTTCTGCACTCTTGAAGCCATAACTTGACGCCACTGCCTTCTTTGGAATTTCATGACTTTTATATTCCACCTCTTGACTACTAAATAAATCACTACCACTTGGATTTCCATAACTCCATTCATACTTACTCTCGCCAAATCCATTGTTGCTGCTTTGCTCTAATTCTTCATATCCATCCAACATTTCTGGTGGAATTTCCTTAATAAATCTTGATACATGATTAAAACTGGTTGAGCCAAAAATCGTTCTTTGTTTAGCACACGTCAT
>CAMSEX010000143.1 GCA_947057875.1 uncultured Clostridium sp. | reverse complement strand
ATAAAGTATTCGTTGCAGTTGCAAATTTTTCTTCCAATGCCTTTGATAATTTTCTATTTGCATTATATTTAACAATCAATATACCAAGAACTATTAATTGTGGATTTAATGGCTTAACTTGATTAACTGTATCTGCAATCTTTTCAATGCCTGTTGCACTAAAATATTCGAGTTCTGTTGGTACCAACACATAATCGGCAGAGACCAATGCTGCAGCTGTCAGTTGATTAACCGTCGGTGGACAATCAATCAATACAAAATCATAACCTTTTAATTTTGCAATTAAATTTTTGATATGTATTACAAAAGCAGGCATTGAAGCGAACTTCAGCATCTCAACTTGAAGTCGTTCATCACTTGGAATAACATCTGCATATTTAGTTTTGCAAATTATTCTTTCAACTGAAATTTTATCATTCAAAAGCCAATCCAATACACTATAGCTTTCATATTTCAATCCACAAAACGCAGTTAAATTGCATTGTGCATCCAAATCTATTGCTAATACTTTTTGTCCTCGAGCAGTCAATTCTGCCATCAAATTTGCTACTGTAGAAGTTTTACCAACTCCACCCTTTTGATTAAAAACTACTAATGTTTTCATTATTCATCTCCTTTCTTTAATTCGTTTTGTGTTTACTCCTTTATAATATAACTATCTCTAGCAATATTTTTTATAATTGCCCTAACAACTATACAAACAGGATAGAATGGTATATTTGAATTTTTTAAAAAATCCATTGCATCATTGAAAATTTGCTTAAGAAAAAAATATGAATTATTTTTCAAATAATCATCTATTACAGCAGCATATCGTTTTTTATCATTAATCAGCCATTTTGCTAATGAATGTAGCTCAAATGCTTCCTTTTTTTTCAATTTGAATTGTTTTTTTAAGTTTTTTATCAACTCATCTATGTCTTCTATCAAATTATCCATTTCTATCTCCTTAGTGTTTTTGTAAGTTTTTTGCATTGTCTAAATTTTTACATTTTGATAAATCAACGCCTTGCAAATCAGTATCTTCAAAATCTGCGTTGGTTAATTCAGCATTTTCCAAGTTTGCGTTCTCCAAATACACTACACTCAAATCTGCACCTTGCAAATTAGCACCACTCAAATTAGCTTCTTTCAAATTACTAGCTACAAAAATAACACCATTTAAATTAGAATTTTTTAAATTAGCACTAAACAATCCAGCTGCCTTTACATCTGCATCACTCAAATCTGCACCTTCTAAGTCTGCATAATACAAATCAGCACCAGTTAAATCTGCTTGTTGCAAATTTGCTCCACGCAAATTGGCTTTCCTCAAATCTGCACCACACAAATTAGAGTCTTTTAAATTAGCTTTTTGCAAATCTGCACCTTCTAATCTTGCGTTATTCAAATTCGCTTTTTGTAGATTTGTTTCTCTTAGATTTGCTCCTTCTAATCTTGCTAACTCTAAGTTTGCTCCAGTTAAATCTGCTTTGCTCAAATCTGCGCCATTCAAATTGGCTCTTTTCCCACCGATTTCTTTTTTTCTCCATTTTTGATGTAGTTCTAAAATTTTATTCAATTTTGCTTGTTCCATAATCAGTTATTCCTTTTGTGTTTTACTTTAAATTTTTTATATTATTACGAAAATTTTGCTCAATTTTCTCTATGATACTCTTATGTTCTGCCCGGGCAGAATTAATATAATTAATTGCTTTATTTGAATACTGAAAGATATTTTGAATGTATGAGTTAAGCTCTGCATCAGAATCATTGAAATGCGTTCTATTTATATCATTACAATAGTTTTTAATGTTATTTATAGCAAACTCTTTTTTCCTCAAGCTTTCATATCTTCGACATTCTTCTTGCAAAGCGCTTTCTCTATCTTTCATTAAAGCTTCTGCTTGAGCAATATTGTTACTATCAATTTCAGATATTATTTCAAGCCCCTTTGTGTTTAGTCTTCGCTTGGTATCGATTTCATCGGAATAAAACCAACACCCTACTATTTTACCAATTACATATTGTTCACTAATTATATGTGGACTTCTGCTTTTTGTAAAAGTCAGTACTTTGGCCACAGCAATTTTTGCAATATCTAAATCAAGTGAATTATATAGTGCGTTTAATTCTACAGCAGAGTATTTAAATCGTTTATATCGCTTGTTTTCTTCTCGATACAGTGTCTTTGTTGCTTCAAATATCAATGAATTATCTACATTAATATTGATTTTACTTTTTTTAACTTCGTTCTGACCAACATTAATAATTTTACCATTTAAATATTGAAAATCATTTGTTTCAACATAAACTGTATATCCTTCTTGGCCCAATTTATCAGGCAAAGAAAAAATGTATCTAACGCAGTGTGGAGTAAAACCATATTTTTCAAACTTTGTATATTCTTCCCATTTAATAAAATATTGTAAAGGTATTGATAGCAACATAGTTCTTTCTTCCTTTTTTTATTGATTATATTATACCATATAAGTATAGATATGTCAACAGAAATATCAATATTTATTGATATTTTATCAAGTATTATTGATATTTTTGTATAAAGGGCTTGTTCAACTTGTAAAACTTGTTCGACAAGTCGGACAAGTAGTAAAAAATGCTGAAAACACAAAAAACACACTAGCTTTCAGCATCTTTTATAAATAGTTATTTCCTATCTGTAAATTCAATTTCTGCATTTTTAAGAATAACAGAAACGTGCGTTTCTTCATTCTTCTTATATAATTGAATGTCAAGGTCGCCTGCTGCAGCAACACCTGACCCTTTCTTCAAATAAGACGTACAATTCTCCGCATTTTTCCCCCAAACTTCAGATCGGAAGAGCGTCGTGTAGGGAAAGAGTGTAGGTTATAG
>CAMSEX010000142.1 GCA_947057875.1 uncultured Clostridium sp. | reverse complement strand
AGGTTCCTATTTGCATTCCATCATAGTTCAAGTTTCCACTGCTATCTGTTGTAATTACTGCTCCACTTGGAAGTTCCACTCCTTTTTCTAATTCTGCTTTCACATAATCATTATAGTACAATAATCGAAATCACAAGTGCAATCAACGTGATTCCTTTGTTGCTTTTTTTGTAAATAACATTTTCTTTCAACATCTTTTGTTTCCCCTCTTTCTTTTTTATTATAAAGTTAGTTTACATCAAAGAAGAAAAAATTATAAGGTGCCAAATTAAATGACGTCATAAAAAATTTAGGAAAGATAAAATATCCTTCCCTTACCTCATTTTACAATATAATACAAATCAATCCACCGCTGCCCTCATTAACAATTCTTTGAAGTGTTTCTTGCAATTTTCCTTGCGCATCTTCAGGCATTTTGTTTAGCTTGTTTTGCAAACCTTCATTAACCAATTCATGCAAACTTTTGCCAAAAATATTAGATTCCCAAATTTTCTTTGGGTCATTTTCAAATTCTGAAAGCAAATATTTGACCAAATCTTCTGACTGTTTTTCACTTCCCACAATTGGTGAAACTTCTGTTTCTGTATCAATTTTTATCATGTGAATAGAAGGTGCTTTTGCTTTCAATTTCACACCATACTTTTGACCTTGTTTTACAATTTCAGGTTCTTCCAATATTAAATCATCAATTCCGGGAGTTACAATTCCATAACCTTTTTCACCCACTTCATGAAGTGCATATGCCAACTTATTATATTCTCTTTGAGTACTTGCGAGTTCTGTAATACATGAGAATAGCTCTCCTTCATTTTTGATTTCAACACCTGTAATTTCAGTCAGCGTATTGTAGAATAAACTATCTTGTAGATCCACACCAATGGTCACAACACCATTTCCAAGGTTAATTTCATCCACATTCACTTTTTTAATTTCTTCACATTCTTCTAATTTGCTATAGCAGTCATTGACGTCTTTTAAGCGTTTTGTGTTATCAAATGTTTCTTGTACTTTTTCAAACAAGTTTGATTTTAGTGTATTTCCAGCGCCCAAACCGTTAATCCATCTTGGGAAACGAATATTAATTTTGTCAATCATAAATTCATATAACAATTTTGAAAAAATCTCGTTGATATCTTCCAAACTAAGATTTTCGCAATTAATTGGCATAACTGGTGTTTGATATTTTTCTGCCATACGATTTGCCATTTCCAAACTATAATTATCCATTGGATTTTGGCAATTCATCAAAATAATAAAAGGCTTATTCAATTCCTTTAATTCATTAATAACCCTACTTTCAGGTTCTTCATAATCCTCACGAGGAATATCTGTGATACTTCCATCTGTTGTAATCACAATACCAACTGTTGAATGTTCTACAATTACTTTTCTTGTGCCAAGTTCAGCTGCTGTTTCAAAGGGCATTTCTTGCTCTGCCCAAGGAGTTTTTACCATACGAGGCGTGTCATCTTCCAAATAACCAAGTGCATTGTTAACCAAGTAACCTACACAATCCACCAATCTTGTTCTCATTTTCATATTATCAGCCAAGCTAATCTCAATTGCCTCATTAGGAATGAATTTTGGCTCAGTTGTCATAATGGTTCTGCCACCAGCACTTTGTGGAAGCTCGTCAATGGCTCTCTCTCTTTTGTAGTCATTGTCAATGTTTGGCAAAACTAATAGTTCCATAAATCGTTTGATAAAAGTCGATTTTCCAGTTCTTACAGGACCCACCACACCAATATAAATATCCCCATCAGTTCTGTTTTTGATGTCCTCGTATATTTCAAAATTTTCCATAAAAATACCTCCGCTATCGATTTGTACATCTTTATATTTACAATACTATTCGGACGATATCGTTTTATGACAAAAATTTCTATGTTTTACTAAAACGAAAAAAGAACTCTGGCTAGTCTAGCCAAAATCCTTTTTCAGTAAAACAAGTAACACACTTTCTACATGAAGAATTGCAAGAAGATAAGAAAGCAACAACAAGCATTCTTTGCTAAATCTATTGCCATTTCCATCTGATCTTCCGCATACGAAAGATCATAGTCCAACTTTGACATCATTTTCTCATCACCATCAAAGCCTAGCTCATGTGCAATTATTTCCACATCTAAGGTATTCGCAATGCCATTAATGACCTCAACCGATTCTATCAAAGAACTGTCTTCTTTCCGAAAAACATCTACCAAGTTCGTCTCCTCATTAAATCGCACATAATATTCTTCTTCCATAAGAGCCCCCCTCTTTCTATTTTTTTATTATATATATTATACCACAAATTTTACATAAAGTCAAGTTTTGGTAAAATCCCCTTATTCATTCTCATCGATTAATTTATATTTCAAGCCCGTATTTCTTTTTTTAATATCAAAATTTTGAACCATCATTTCAATCAAATTTCGATTTCCAATGATAATCAGCATTTTTTTTGCTCTTGTCATGCCAGTATAAAGCAAGTTTCGTGTCAAAAGCATGCTAGATGCCTGTGGCACAACCAAAATCACAACATCGAATTCGCTTCCGTTGTGCTTTGTGAATAGTAATTGCATAGGCATGTTCCAATTGATCTAATTCTGAAAAAGCATACCAAGCTGTTTTTCCATCATCAAACTGGACTTCTATATTTTTATCTGTATGATTAATTTTAGAAAGAATGCCTAATTCTCCATTAAAAATACCACTTCCATGTTCTGTTCCTAAACCAGTTAGAAGATTACGCTTCTCCCAATAAATATCATAATTATTTTTAATTTGCATCACGCGGTCGCCTTCACGAAATTCAATTTCGCCATATGTTTTACAGTTCATTTCTTCCATTTTAGGATTAAGAACGTTTTGCAA
>CAMSEX010000141.1 GCA_947057875.1 uncultured Clostridium sp. | reverse complement strand
ACGAGAGGTGACTGGAGTTCAGACGTGTGCTCTTCCGATCTCAAAAATAATAAAAGGAATGATTAAATAATATACGAATGCTGATAGGCAAGAATATTTATCGACTTTCATTTTGATCATGGGTAATACATCTACTACTCCTGCAATTATTCCAATTAATAATGTTAACAAAAAATTCACTGATTCCACCTCCTTATATTTTAAAGATATCATAAATACATTTCTAAAGCTAGACTGTCTATTATTTATTAATAATACCATAAGTTTATGATTTTATCAAGAGATAAAAAATTTTATGTTGAAAAAACTAATTTTGTATGATATGCTAAAAACAATTAAAGGGAGGATTTACAGTTTGGAAAAGGAAGGGTTTAGAAAAAGGCAAAAGGAGTTTATTCAAAATGATGGAATATATTGGTTAGTGGGAGCTATTTTACTTGTTATTTCGTTGTTGCTGATTACGACAACATTTTACGAAGGAGATTATACACTGCAACTTCCTGCCAAAACTTTATTTGGTACAGTGGCTTGGAGTGTAACAATTCTTTTTGGGATAACTGGAATTGTGTTTCTTAAGAACACAGATAGAAAAAAAGTTGATTTGGCAAAATTATTTTTGATTTTGAGTATTCCACTTGGACTTTTATATTGTTTGGTAACGCCTTTAGGAAGAGTTCCAGATGAGGAATTTCATGCGAGAAAAGCAATGGCGATTGCACAAGGTAATTTTTTTTCACATCCAAATGAAAATGGCGATGCAACCGATTTGATGAATGCCAAGTTAAATGAAGTGGTAACACGTTCAGCAGATAGCTACGCAGAAGCAATGGACAGAATGTTTACCCCTGAGACAGAAGACATGGTAGAATTAGGTTATACGACAATGGCATTATATGCGCCGATTTGCCATTTGCCACAGGCATTTGGCATGTTTATTACGAAAGCCTTGGGAGCAACAGTGCCAATTCAGTGTTATGCAGCAAGGTTGGCAAATTTTGTAGTGGCTGTATTTTTGATTTATCAAGCCATTAAATTCATGCCTTTTAAAAAGCATTTGTTATTGTTTCTTGCTTTGTTGCCAATCACATTTCAAGAAATTGCGTCTATGGCAGCAGATGGCTTAACAATTGCTGTGTCAATGTTTTATATTTCCTACTTATTATATTTAAAATATGATGATAACAAAAAAGAAATTGGTGGCAAAGAAATTGCGATTTTGGCGATTTCATCAAGTGTTGTTTCGCTTTGTAAAATTGTTTATTTGCCATTATGCTTCTTGCTTTTTGTGTTACCAAAAGAAAAATTTAAAATGCAAAAAAATAGAAAAATAACAATGATTGGTATCGTTGTTTTCTCGGTTCTTATTAATTTGATTTGGCTGATTTATTGCACTCGTTTTTTGGTAACATTTAATTATGGAGTCGATACACCAGCCCAAATCAAATATGTGCTTACACATCCGATTAGTTATTTGTTGATTTTGTTTAGAAGTATCAATATTTTCTTTGAGATGGTCATTGTTGGTCTGTGTGGGGAAAGCTTAGGGCTATTTGACGTGCAGGCTTCAGTGCTGTTTATTATGCCGTGCTTATTGCTGTTTGCGATGTTGTTTTTAGTCAAAGAAAAAGATGAAAAAATCAAAATTAATTGGTCAGTAAGAGGCATTTTTTTGTTGATTTTTGTGGCAATTGTAATGCTAATTTATGCGAGTTTATATGTGCAATGGACAAGCCTTAAAAATCCAATGATATATGGCATTCAGTCACGTTACTTTTTGCCAATTATGTTACTTATGGCAATTGTTGTGGACAATCACAAAATTGCATATCAGCAGCCTTTGAGCAGACGATACATAGCGCTATTTATGTTATTTTTTAATTTGAATGTATTAGCTGTGGCGTTTTTCTCATATTTGAATGGGTTTATCAATTATTATATTAAGTAGAAATTCTAAAAAGAATGCAAAATCTATTGCATTTTTTTTGATATAATGATATAACATAACCAAGAAAAAAAGGAGGATGTATGGGGTTTTTTGATAAATTAAAATCGGGATTAAATAAGACCAAAGAGTCTTTTAATGATAAAATCAATAACGTGTTTAGCAATTTTAGAAAAGTTGACGAAGAGTTGTTAGAAGAGCTTGAAGAAGCCTTGATTATGTCTGATTTAGGATTTGAGACATCAGAAAAAATTATTGACGAATTGCGCACCAAAATCAAAAGGCAAAAAATCGAGAATGAAGAAGATGTAAAAATTGCTTTAAAAGAAATTATGAAAGAAATTTTAGAGGTGGGAAGTCCAGAACTTTGCTTAGATACAACGCCTTCTATTATTTTGGTTGTTGGTGTGAATGGTGTTCGGAAAAACAACTTCGATTGGAAAAATTGCCAGCAAATTGGTTAGAGAAGGAAAAAAAGTGGTTGTGGCAGCGAGTGATACATTTCGTGCTGCTGCGGTAGAACAATTGGAAGAATGGGCAAACCGTTCAGGAAGTATTCTTGTCAAAAAAGAAGAAGGATCAGACCCAGCTTCTGTTGTGTATGAGTCTATGGCTAAAACAAAGGAAATTGGTGCAGATGTTTTAATTTGTGATACAGCTGGAAGGTTGCATAATAAAAAATATTTAATGGATGAATTAGCTAAAATTAAAAAAGTAATTGATAAAGAAATGCCAGAAGTAAGGAAGGAAATTTTGATTGTATTAGATGCGGAAACAGGGCAAAATGCGATTGCTCAAGTAAAAGCATTTAAAGAAACAACGGATATTACAGGAATTGTGCTGACCAAACTAGATGGAACTTCCAAAGGTGGTGTTGTGATTGGAATTGTGTCAGAAAATCAAATTCCAGATCGGAAGAGCGACGTGTAGGGAAAGAGTGTAGGTTATAGTGTAGATCT
>CAMSEX010000140.1 GCA_947057875.1 uncultured Clostridium sp. | reverse complement strand
G
Organism: uncultured Clostridium sp.; assembly: GCA_947057875.1. Classification (GTDB taxonomy): domain Bacteria; phylum Bacillota; class Clostridia; order TANB77; family CAG-508; genus Scatovivens. The sequence continues at coordinate 2,923 of CAMSEX010000140.1, read as the reverse complement.
GTGACTGGAGTTCAGACGTGTGCTCTTCCGATCTCATAAAATAGCCCATTTTTTGTATCGAAAAGATTGGTTGTTTTTGGCAAGACTGCTGTCTCAAATGGGAAGATTTTTGACAGGAATTGAAATTCATCCAGGGGCGAAAATTGGTAGAAGATTATTTGTTGATCATGGAATGGGAATTGTGATTGGGCAAACAGCTGTGATTGGAAATGATTGCACAATTTATCATGGAGTAACTTTGGGGGGAACTGGAAAAGATACCGTAAAAAGACATCCAACACTTGGAAATCATGTTATGGTTGGTTGTGGAACGAAAATTTTAGGTCCCATAGAAATTGGAGATAATGTTAAAATTGGAGCAGATAGTCTTGTTCTAAAAGCGATAGAGCCGAATTGTACAGCAGTAGGCGCGCCAATTCATAAAATCATTCCACAGAAATAAAATTATTTGTAAAAATTGGAAAATAAAAAAGTAAAATTATGAGAAAAATAAAATAGGAGAAAATCATGAAAATAGGAATTGTAGGTCTTCCAAATGTTGGAAAAAGTACATTATTCAATAGCATTACAAAAGCAGGTGCAGAATGTGCCAATTATCCATTTTGCACCATTGAGCCAAATGTTGGCGTAGTTAGTGTTCCAGATGAGAGAATTGATAAATTGGCAGAAATTTACAAACCACAAAAAGTGACACATGCCATTGTTGAATTTGTGGATATTGCAGGGCTTGTCAAAGGCGCAAGCAAAGGCGAAGGATTGGGAAATAAATTCCTTTCCCATATTCGTGAAACGGATAGTATTGTACAAGTTGTTAGATGTTTTGAAAATTCTAATATTGTGCATGTAGACGGAAATGTAGATCCAATTAGAGATATTGAAACGATAAATTTTGAATTAATTTTTGCTGATTTGGAAACAATAGAAAAAAGACTAGATAAAGCAAAAAAAATGTTAAAAGCTGATAAAAAGTATCAATTTGAAATTGATACTTTGGAAAAAGTAAAAAAGGCTTTAGAAGAAGGAAAAGTAGCAAGAAGTCTTGCGTACAGTGAAGACGAATTAGAGGTTTTAAAAGATGCGTTTTTACTGACAATGAAAAAAGTATTGTATGTAGCAAACATTGATGAGACAGAAATTGAACATCCAGAAGCAAATGAGTGTTTCAAAAAGGTAAAGGACTATGCAAACAAAGAGGCAGCCAAAGTGCTTCCGATTTGTGTTAAAATAGAGGAAGAATTAAGTGCATTAGAAGCCGAAGAAAAACAAGAAATGTTAGAGGCGCTTGGGCTTCGAGAGTCAGGATTAGACCAATTAATCAAAGCTAGTTATCAATTATTAGGATATATTTCATTCTTAACAGCTGGCGAACCAGAGGTTCGAGCATGGACAATTGTAAATGGAACAAAGGCACCACAGGCTGCAGGCAAAATTCATTCTGATATTGAAAGAGGATTTATCAAGGCAGAAGTGGTATCTTTTGAGGATTTGATGAATTCTAATGGCTCGATGAATGAGGCAAAAGAGGCAGGACGAGTACGTTCTGAAGGAAAAGAATATGTGATGAAAGATGGGGATATTGTACTGTTTAAATTTAATGTGTAAAAAATTTAAAATTTATTAAAAAAACACTTGCATTAAATTTTCTATATGGTATAATATACCTATGTAAAAAATAAGGGAGAGATGAATTATGTTAAAAAATGTAAGAAAAAGTAGAATTTTATTAAGTTTAACGATTGGTATTTTAATGATGGTGTTGTTTGGAAATGTATATTCATTAGCAACAGATACAAATACTTCAAATACAATGACAATTACAGCATCGACTGCTGATAATACAAATGCATCAGCAACAAACACGAATACTGCAAATGTTAGTAATATAGGGAATACAGCTAATGTTTCTGCGCCAATAACGAATACTAACACAAATAGAAATACGAATACAAACACGAACACCAATACAAATAACACAAACAACAATGTAAGTACTTACAATAATACAAATACCGTAAAAAATGCTACAAATTTACCTCGTACAGGTAGCAATAATTCAAGAGCAATTTTGATGATTGTTGTGTTTGCAATTTCTGCAGTATATGCTTATAAAAAAGTAAGCGACTATAATATGTAATTCAATAAAAAGATAAAGTTTTAAGCGACTTGAAGTTTTGTGTATTGTTACGAAAACTCATCAAGTCGCGTTTTTTTGAAATAGGAGGAGATTTTTATGAAAAGTATGTTTAGTTATTTGATTACAATGTTTGCTGTGATTTATTGGGGATTTAGAGTGGCAGTTTCGCTAATGGGTGCAATGCAACTTGATTTTATTTGTCAACCAGTCAATCCTAATATTGAAATATTAATTTTGTTTTTAACCATTCCATGTATTGTTTTTATTATCCGAAGAAATGTGATTGCTGCGACATTGTATTTCGGTATGTATGCAGCATATTTTGGAACAATTGTGTATCAAAATTTTACAGCTACACAAAATTTAAATTTGAATACTTCTACGGAATTGCTTTTAAATGGTTTGGGAATTATTATTCCATTTTTGGTATTTTGTGATGTCATGATACAAAAAAGTGGAATTGTTCCACAAAATAAAGGGACAGACTGGTATTATGAAAATGACAAATATGACCGTGAATTTGACGAAAGAGCGGACCGAAATCAGTATAAAATAAGATAATTAGGGGATAAAAATATGAAAAAATGTATGAATTGTTATGCTCAAATAAAGGATGAAAATTGCGAAAAATGTCCTGTATGTGGAAAAAAGTTGATTGTTTTTGATGATGTAGAAGATTATCAAAACTTTAATTTCAATTTAATTAAGGAAGTTCCAGAGGTAAAAAAAATGATAAATTTGATTTTAATGATAGGTATCATATTTTTTATTTTACATTTTTTTCTATTT
>CAMSEX010000139.1 GCA_947057875.1 uncultured Clostridium sp. | reverse complement strand
TGGTTTGATAGGAGAAGAACCAAATGGAATTCCGAATAATTTAATGCCTTATATTTTGAAAGTTGCCAAAGGCGAATTGCCAATTTTAAATGTATTTGGCAATGATTATGATACACCAGATGGCACAGGTGTGAGAGACTATATTCATGTAGTAGATTTGGCGAAAGCACATTTGAAAGCAGCTCAAAAATTGCAACAAAGTGAAGGAATTGAACGTTATAACATTTGTACAGGTGTGGGTTATAGTGTTTTAGATATCATTCAAAATTTTGAAAAAGCAAATGGAATTAAAATTCCATACCAAATTGCGCCAAGAAGGGCGGGAGATGTAGCTTCTAGTTATTCAAGTCCAGCAAAAGCGGAAAAGGAGCTTGGTTGGAAAGCAGAAAAGAATATTGAAGATATGTGCAAAGATGCTTGGAGATTTGCTGCGCAATAAGAGCACAATATAGATTTGTGAAGGAAATGTTTTGATGAAAGTTGCGGTTATTATTGTTGAATTTAATGATGCAGAAGAAACCATAAAATATGTGAAAAAAATTGAAACCTATAAAAATATACAGCGAATTGTTGTTGTAGATAATCTTTCTACAGATTTAAATGTAGTTAGTCGTCTTAAGGAAATTCAAAACGAAAAAGTAATTATTTTGCAAGCAGATAAAAATGGTGGATATAATTATGGAAATAATTATGGAATTCACTATTTGGAGCAAAAAGGCGAGAAGTATGACTATTTTATCATTTCTAATCCAGACGTTGAAGTCGAGGAAACAGCAATTCAAGAATGTTTGACTCTTTTGGAAAAAGATGAAACAGTTGGAATTGCGGCGCCCAGAATGTTGAGCGCTAGCCGGAAAACCAATTCGTAGAAGTAGTTGGAAGATGAGAACTTTTGGTTTGGATGTAATCCATGCAACAAGATTTTTAGAGTTGCTGTTTTATTCCAAATTAAGAAGTGGAGAATATTTAGAAACAGAATATAGCCAAAAATATTTGCCAGTGGAAGCTATTTCAGGAGCATTTTTTATTGTAAAACGTGCTGTTTTACAGCAGATTGGTGGTTTTGATGAAAATGTATTTTTGTTTTATGAAGAAGATATTTTGGCAAAAAAAATGCAAGCAATTGAGAAGAAGATTGTAAGTTGTAATGAAGTGAACTTCAAACATTATGAAAGTCAAATTATTGGAAAAACGCTTAGTTATTATAACAAAATGCAACAATTGTACAAAAGTAAAATGTATTATCATAAGACATATCATCACATAGGTGGAGTGCAAATATTAATTTTTCAAATTTTGCATTTCTTCCGAAAAGTCGAATTATTATTGGAAATACCAATTCGTAAAATATTGAAAAAATAAAGTAGGAGGATGTGCTATGTATAAAAGGGCGCAAACAAGACCAATTTTTGTAGGAAATGTTCAAATTGGAGGGCAAAATAAAGTTGTTATTCAGTCAATGTGTAATACGAAAACAAAAGATGTAGAAGGAACAATTAAGCAAATATTAGAATTGGAGAAGGCTGGTTGTGAAATTGTTAGAGTGGCTTGTTTAGATATAGAGGATGCAAAAGCAATTCGCGAAATTAAACCACAAATTCATATTCCGATTGTGGCAGATATTCATTTTGATTATCGAATTGCTTTAGAAGCAATTGAAAGTGGTATTGATAAAATTAGGATTAATCCGGGAAACATTGGAGATGAGGAGAAAACAAAAGCTGTTGTGAAAGCTTGTCAAAAAAAGCATATTCCAATTAGAATTGGTGTAAATGCTGGTTCTTTAGAAAAAGATTTGCTTGAAAAATATGGGAAACCTTGCGCAGAAGCCATGGTGGAAAGTGCTAAAAAACATATTCAAATATTAGAAAAATTAGATTTTCAGGATATTGCCGTTTCTTTAAAAGCATCTGATTTAGAGATGTGTGTTGAAGCATATGAGAAGGCAGCAGAAGTGTTTGAATATCCACTGCATTTAGGGATAACAGAAGCAGGAACAGCGTTTAGTGGAACGATTAAATCGAGTCTGGGATTAGGACTTTTGTTGAGGGAAGGAATTGGAGATACAATAAGAGTGTCACTTTCAGATAATCCAGTAGAGGAAATTTATGTATGCAAAGAAATATTGAAAAATTGCCATTTATTTTCCAAAAGTCCTAAATTAGTTTCCTGTCCAACTTGCGGAAGGACACAGTATGATTTAATTCCGATTGCAAAAGAAATGGAAAAGTTTTTAATGAATTTGGAAGCTGATATTACAGTAGCGATTATGGGATGTGCTGTCAATGGACCGGGTGAAGCAAGAGAGGCAGATATTGGAATTGCAGGTGGAAATGGAGAAGGATTACTTTTTAAAAAAGGCGAAATTATCCGAAAAATACCAGAAAAAGACATGGTGGAAGAATTAAAAAAAGAGATTTTGCAAATGGTAGAAAATTGATATAAATCAAAATTACGATTGTTGATAATTAGCAATCGTAATTTTTGGCTTAGAATATTAAATTGATTTTGATTAGTTCAAACATAAATTTTATTTGGTGGAGGTGGTGGGAGTCGAACCCACGTCCAACAACACTTCCACATAAACTTCTCCGAGTGCAGTTTGTTATCTAATTTTCTGTCAATTCATTTAACAAACAAAAGGAATTGGCAGTAGTCTTTTAAAAATCCCACAAATGACAAAGACAATCATTTGTTTCGTTTCCTACTAAATTGACACCTATTTTTTAGCCGTAGGTCTCTAAAGATAGATGACACTGCACTTAGGCAGCGTATGCTAATTCATTATTATCAGCGTTTATATTTTGTTATGCCTTTTAAAGTGGTCTGGCATCTCCACTACTCGCTATTTATGCTTCTGGGTTGCTGTCGAAACCAAATACACCCCCATATTTATTTATTATATACAGATCGGAAGAGCACACGTCTGAACTCCA
>CAMSEX010000138.1 GCA_947057875.1 uncultured Clostridium sp. | reverse complement strand
GTAGTGCTTATGACGACAGTTCTGTGTATGTAGTTGCGAGTCGTTATGGTCCACGTTCTGCTACGATGAGGAGCGAGTGGAGTGTTGGTTTTCGTATAGTGCTTTATGTGGAATAGAATGAAGTTAGTTGTAAATCAAAACAAACTCTTTGAAAGTTTTCAAGGAGTTTGTTTTTTCTTAAAATACACGATTTTAATCAATTTTCCCATGCTTAGTATAAAGTTGAAAATTTCGCTAAAATAAATTGAGAATATGTATCCGTGGAATACCCCAATTGGGTACCAAGGTATAAATCAAAATAATATCCGAAAATGTGTCTAAAATATTAATGACCATAACAGAGTTTTGGGCGTCTAGTCCTTTTAAAATATTGTCTACGACGCAATCAAGTAAAACGAAAATACTAAGTGGTGCCAACATTTTTATGTAAGTTGCAATACTAATATCATGATAAATCCATTGTGCCAAATTTTCAGCGTTGGCAAACAAAAAAATGCTAACAAAAAAACAAATACTTGTGGCAATCAAAAAAATCGTCGTGGTGGCGCTTTTTATGCTTTTTTGGCGATTTTGTGCATTGTAAGCAGCGAATTCGGGTACAAATAAACTACTAATAGAAGAAAAAATCACATTGGGAAACAGCACAATCGGCATTGCCATGCCGTTAATTTCGCCATAAATGGACAATGCTTTGGAGCAATCCATGTTGCCTTTTTCAAAACTAAGGGGAATGGCGATTTGTTTTAAGGTTGATAACCCTGAACGGATAAAAGAGGTTATAGCAACAGGTGTGGCAATTTTGAAGATTTTTTTATTGTAAAATTGGAGCGGATAATGAGTTGTGTAAGCTGTTTGATATCTTTTGCTATCTACTAAATAAAGCAAATAGTTGCAAATAAAGGAAAATAATTCTGAAATTAAATCTCCTAAAATGAGTGAAAAACAAGCATATTCTAAGCCATTTGGTAAAAATAATTCTAGGAAAAAAGCTGTGATAACAACTTTGATAATTTGTTCAAAAAATTGTGCAATGGTGGATTTGTAAACACGCCTGATTGCCACGAAATAGCCAGATATTGCAGATGACATCGAAATAAATGGAATAGCTATACACATGACATAAATGACATTTTTGGAGGTTTTTCCATGTAAACAAATTTTCAAAATAAAGTCGGAAAACATTAAAAAGATAGTGCTTGCTAGAATGCCACAAATAAAACTCCAAAAAATGCAACGTTTGGCTATTTTTTTCACACCTTCTTGATTCCCAATGGCGAGTTCTTCTGAGACAAGACGTGTTACAGCAAGGTTAATACCAAAATTTCCAAGTGTAATCCCAAAAAGATAAACGGACATAACGAGGTTAAACGTTCCAAGTAGCTCTTTGCCAATTTTTTGTGTGATAAAACTATTGAAAAAAATACCAAGTACGCGAAAAATAATAGAAGAAATTACTAGCATTATGCTATTTATGAGAAAATTTTTAAATTTTTTATTCACGTAAATCACCTAGAAAAATATATGTTTTTGTGTGGAACTTGAGAACTGAAAATTAAAATTTAGAATAGGTAGAATACGAAAACGAGGAAATTTTTTTGTAACAATGTTGTAATTGTTTTTTTACATTTTCGCAACAATATTAAGTCTTTATTACATTTTACTAAATTCTATTGACTTTTTAAAAAAATAGAATAAAATGTAGTTAGTAAATTAAGCTATGATAATTGAGGAAAATATGAGGATAATTAGTGGAAAACATAGAGGCACGAAATTATATACTTTAGAAGGTGAGGCGACAAGACCAACATTGGATCGAGTGAAAGAACCACTCTTTAGTATATTGAATTTTGATTTACCAAAAGCGGTTGTATTGGACTTGTTTGCAGGGAGTGGCGCTTTAGGGCTAGAGGCAATTAGTCGTGGAGCAGACGAGGTTGTACTATGTGATAACTCCACAAAAGCTATCCACATAATTGAACAAAATGTGGATAAGCTACAGGAAAGATTAAAGTCAAGAATTCTTCAAAGAGATTTTCAAGCAGCTTTGGCAGTGTTGAAACAAGAAGGAAAAAAGTTTGATATTGTGTTTTTGGATCCGCCTTATAAAACAGAGTTTGCCGTGCAGGCAAGTAGGCTGATTGCACAATATGATTTATTAAAAGAAGATGGGATAATTGTGATAGAAACGGATCAGAAAGAAGATGTAAAGACAAGTATTAGAGCGTTAAATATATTTGAGATTTATGATGAGAGAAAGTATGGAAGAGTTAAACTTATTTTCATGAAACAAAAGAAATAAAGTAGGTTTGCTTTAGAAAGGATATTTTGAGTATGGAGATTTACGCATTATTGGAGAGTTTAGAAGATATTTTAGAAAATAGTAGAAAAATTCCATTTTCTGAAAATTGTATTGTAAATAAAGCGGAATTGTTAAAAATAGTACAAGAGTTATATTTAAACATACCTGAGGAATTGAAACAGGCAAAGTGGATAAAAGAAGAAAGAGAAAGAATTATTGCAGAAGCACAAAAAGATGCGGAAGATATTGTAAAAGAAGCGGAAAATAGAATTATTTCGATGATTGATGAACATGAGATTACAAAACAAGCTTGCAAAAAAAGAGATGAAATTATTGCAAATGCCAATGAAATGCATAGAGAATATAAAAGAGATGCCAACAATTATGCAGATAGTAAATTAGCAGATGTAGAACAAAAAATGATGGAATTGGGAACGACATTGAATAATGTTGCAGAAGTAATCAAAACTACTTTAGAGACGATCCAAAATGATCGCAAAGAATTAAAATAAGTTTAATTTATTCTGTAGGCTTACCTACAGAATAAATTTTAGGAGGATGTAAAAAATGGGAAAAAAACGTAAAAAGCCATCTGGCACAGCACGTAACACGAAAAGATCGGAAGAGCGTCGTGTAGGGAAAGAGTGTAGGTTATAGTGT
>CAMSEX010000137.1 GCA_947057875.1 uncultured Clostridium sp. | reverse complement strand
ATGACGAGAGGTGACTGGAGTTCAGACGTGTGCTCTTCCGATCTTAAAAGTAATTGATTTCTGAGATAGCAATAATAAGTTCTAACAATTCTTTGTAAGAAAGCGGTTTTCCAACTTTTTTTAAAATATATAAAATTAAAATTTTATCTTCTGCTAGTATGGTTTGATTTTCTTGTTCGTTCATTTTTGTTTCAGGCACCTCCTTCAATAGAAAGTTTTTGTTATTATATCACAAAAATTGCAATATGTAAAATTTTTTTTGAAGAAATTGTAACAAAAATGTTGAAATTATCTTAAGATAAAGATATAATGATATAAATCAAACTAAGAAAATGTTAGGAGGCAAATTTTGAGAAAATATTTTGGAACAGATGGAATTAGAAGAATAGCCAATTTGGAATTAACGCCAGATTTAGTTTTTAGAGTGGCAAAAGCAGGAGCCTATGTGTTAACAAAACATTCAAACCATGTGCCAACCATTCTAATTGGTAGAGATACGAGAATTTCTGGAAGTTTAATTGAAAGTGCTATGACTGCAGGTTTTTTAAGTTATGGTGCTAATGTGAAATTACTAGGTGTTATGCCAACACCAGCAGTTGCTTATTTGACGAAAAGATTAAATGCAGATGCTAGTGTCGTGATTTCAGCATCTCATAATACTTTTGAGTTTAATGGGGTAAAATATTTTAGTAATCAAGGCATGAAAATTCCAGATGAAATCGAGGAAGAAATTGAAGAAATTATGGATTCTGAAAAATTATCAACACTAATGGCGGTTAATGATAAAATCGGTGTTTCAGAGGAAGCAAGTCGTTATTTATATCAATATGTTCAGTTTTTTAAAGATATCTTTGGAAATGATTTAAAAAATACTTCTTTAAAAATTGGAATTGATACAGCAAATGGAGCAACGTCTGATGTGGCTGGTATGATTTTTTCAGAATTAGGTTTAGATTTTGAAGTTATCCATCATAATCCAAATGGAATCAATATTAATGAAAAATGTGGTTCTACCCATTTAGAAGCAATTTCTGCTTATGTCAGAGAACATCAGTTGGATTTAGGAATAGCATATGATGGAGATGGGGATCGTTGTTTGGCAGTTGACGAAAATGGCGAAGTGATGGACGGAGATATCATTATGGCGATTTTAACAGAGTTTTTGAAAAAGCAGAATAAGTTAAAAAAAGATAGTTTAGTTGTAACAGTCATGAGTAATCTTGGGATGAAAAAATATACGAGGGAAAAAGGAATCAATCTTGTTTCAACAAAAGTTGGAGACCGCTATGTGTTGGAAGAAATGCTAAAGAATGGCTATAATCTAGGTGGCGAACAATCTGGTCATGTGATTCTATTGGATTATAATCCAACAGGTGACGGAATTTTGACTTCCCTAATGCTAATTAAAGCGATTTTGGCTATGAAAATGAAAGCATCAGAAGCAAGGAAAATAGTAAATATTTATCCTCAAGTTTTGATTAATGCGGTTGTTTCATTTGATAAAAAAATGGATTATGAAAAAGACGAGGAAATTAAGCAAAAAATAGAAGAATTGGAAAAAGAATTTGCAGGAAATGGCAGAGTTTTAATTCGTCCTTCTGGAACAGAGCCAAAAGTGCGTGTTATGATTGAAGGAGAAAATCAGGAGTATATTACACAAAGAGCACAAGAGTTGGTAGATTTAATTGAACGAAAATTAAAATAAGGGGATGATAATTTTATGGAGAAATCTGAGGAAGTTCGCCAGAAATTAAAAACAGTAATTGAGTATGAAACTGGAAAATTAAGTTTTCGTTCTGAAAAAGATAGAAGCGTTTATCAAGAGAAACTTTTTGAGCAAGCCAGTCAAGTAGACTTTGAAGAATTAGAAAAGTATGGAATAGAAAAATGGGTAGGCGAGAAAGTGGTGCAAAAAGACCGAGAAAATGCAGAATTAGAAAATAGAAAAAAACATAATAAAAATAGCAAGAAAGCACCAAAAGAGAAACCTCATATGGAAAAAGAGAAACCAAAAGAAGTACAGATAAAGGAGAAATTATCTGAGGAAAAATCAGAAGATGTGAAAACTCCTAAACAAGAAGGAAAAATTGTAAAGGTTGGAGTAGAACAAAAAGAAGAAAGTGACTCCCAAAGCCAAATTCCAGAAGATGTTGTAAAGGCTTGCCAAAAACTTGGTATCACACGAATAAAATCTTATCTGTATGCTAAAGCAAATGAATTTTCGAGCAAAACAGAAGTTCCTTATGTCAATAAAGATGGAGAAAATGTGTTATTGATAAGAGCAGCAGATGATACGAAGAATACAGATAAATATTTTGCATTTCAAGGAGATAAATTGTGTGTACCAGGGAACAAAGATGAGGAAATTGACCAATTGATTGGAAAAAGGACACAAAATGTGTGTAATGGAAAGTTACTGCAACCTTTGGAAATTGATGATGAAGAACAATATATAGAATATGAAGATAGTCAAGGCTTGGTAATTCAAGAGAAATTAGAAGAAACCATGAATTTGTCGACTCAAGATTTGAAAAGATATAAGGAAAAAATGAGGGAAGAATTGGAACGTTATTCTAATGAGTTAGCAAGAATTGAAGAAGCTCCATTGTTGGATGCACAAAAAGAGGAATTATATAGACAAGCCAATGAAAAATTCAATCATAATAACGAAAAAATTGCAAAGGAATGCCATATTGATTTTTCAGATGTAAAAGCAATTAATTGGAAGACAGACGAAAGAACGAGAGAGCAAGTACAGCAGGAAGATGAAATCGAGGCATGGGAAGTGCCAGGCAAAAGAAAAAGAGAATTTTAAATAAGATACAAAGGAGGAATAAATTTTGGAGGGGATATTTTTTACGTCAGAACCATTGATTTTAATTATGATTGTGCTCATTACAATACTTTTAATTGTATTAGGTAGAAAATTGGAAACACCATATTTAGATCGGAAGAGCGTCGTGTAGGGAAAGAGTGTAGGTTATAGTGT
>CAMSEX010000136.1 GCA_947057875.1 uncultured Clostridium sp. | reverse complement strand
ATTCATGATAAACCTGCAATGCCTCTTCAAAAGTTGCCTTTTCATTTGTCATATAATATTGCTTCTGCACCATATCACTTTTCTGCTCTAATTTTGGAAAAATTCGCCTTATCTTTTTTATCATAATAGAAGGTCGAACTGAGTTTCCTTCTTTATCCGATGAACAATAGCTTAAATATAATTTTTCTTCTGGTAAAGTTAATGTTCTATATATATTAAATTGACTTTCATACACACTATCAATCGAATTCTTAGCCAATTCCATGCCATTTTCTTCTAGCAAAATTCGATCTTGATCATTCAAAAAACCTTCTTGTCGATTAGCTTTTGGAAAATTTCCATCATTCATACCAAGCACAAATAAAACTTTAATTTTATTGTTTCTTGTTCGGTCAATATCTCCCAATATAACTTGGTCTTGTGTGGCTGGAATTTTACCGAAGTTCAGATGCTTGAATCCCAACTTTTAATAGTTCTTTATACTTCTCAAATGTAATTTTTTCCTTACCAAATAAATCTATTAACTCTTCTAAAATATGAAATAGAATTTTATAACTCGTATTATATTCATTTGAAATTTCAACATCATTTGCCTGTATCATTCTTTCATTTAAATTATGAATAATATTATTTTCTAATAAAAAATTATAAATAATTTGTGTCAAATCTGCCACTGTTTTATTTTGTGAAAAATTATTTTTAAAAGTAAGTAATGGTTCTACTATTTTTCTACGTATTTTTTCCAAATTTTCTTGATTTTCATTGAGAGGCTCATAGGCAAACTCTCTTTGCCACTTTGCCCCACGAATCCCCCATTTCTTACAATAATTTTCTAAACAACAAATACTATTAAAGTCCAATCCTAAAAGTCCAATTTTTAAATAATTAAAAACTGCGTCAAAACTCCAATTATAATCAAATATATCTAACAAACTAATCAAATATCGAATTAAAATATTTTGATTCAAGTCTTTTTTTTCATCAATAAAAATTGGAATTTGATATTTTTGAAAAATTGCTTTGCTATCCTCTGCATAGTTTTCAATATCATTTGCAATAATTGCAATTTCATGATATTTATATCCAAAATTTTTCACTAAATAATAAATTTTTTTAGCTACATAATCTACTTCTGAATAAGGATTATTGGCTAAAAATAATTCAATATTTTCTATTTTCCCTTCCCATTTTTGACTATTTCCACACAAGCTTTTCTCTAATGATAACAACTCAATATTTTTAAAACGATAAGTTTTATCCCTTGTAATAAGTTTTATTTTACATCCCTGATTACTTGCCATTTCTAATAACTTTTTAGCATATTTTCGATTAAAATAAAAAATATCATTCTCTTTTCTTTTGGTACTTTCCAAACAATCCAAACAAACAGAAACATTCATTTCTTTGCATACTTTTAAAAGTTCTTCAAAAATGTCATATTCTTGTGGCGTAAAACCAAAAAATTCATCCATATAGATACATGAATTTTCAAACATTTTTGAAAATTTCAAATTGTTTTTCAATAAAGTCATTTCATCATTTTCATCTACCAAATTTTGTGCTAATTTTTCCTCATATTTCTCATACAAAAGTGTCATATCTTGCAACTTTAGAGAAACATATTGGTCTTCTAATTTCAATTTTTTTAACTCTTCCACAGATACATTATGCTTCTTAAATTCAGTCAACATTTTATCTACTATTTGAATATTTTTTTCTGATTTTCCAAGAAACTTCAAAGCCTTTTTATTTTGGTTCAAAAGTTCAAAAATTAACATCGATTTTCCAACTTTTGTCAAAGGATTCGTTGCAATTTCTACCTCTTCCAAAACACGATATGCCATTCTACTCAAAGTCAAAACCTCTACATTCAGCATTGCTTTTCTACCAGTAATCTCAAAAAATTTCTTCTCACTAATCAAATTACTTTGCTCTGGAACAATCACAAAAATATTTTTAAATCGACTTATTTTTTGGTCTATATCACGATACAAATATTCACTTTTTCCTGTGCCACTTCTTCCATAAATTACATTCAATTTGGTTTGCACTTTGCTCATCATTTTCTCCTTAATTAAGTTAGCCGTTTGAACGATAGCGAATTACGGATAACGTAAGTATAACATTTTGAAAAAATGTTAACTACCTTAATAATTATTCACACTCAAAGTTGGATATTTAAAATTAGCATTTCCAACAATTTCCCCATCTTCTCTGTGATTTGTAAAAAAATCTCTCGATCCTTTCAAATAATAACGATAATTTACATCCTTACTCACTCGACCATTTCCAATGATAATTGGATCGTCCCAAGTAACATCAATCGCATACCATTTTCCATCAATCATCACATAATTCCAAGCATGACTTTCCGTTTCTCCACTGCTATTCTGACCAGTTCCGCATGCAATCAAACAGGGAATTTCCAAATCATCCATAATTGCCTTAAAAGCACGCGCATAACCTTCACACACCGTAATTCGATTGATTAAAGCTCCATAAATGTTATAAATATTATCTTTGGAAACACTGCTATCATACTCTAAATTTTCCACCAAATAATCATGTACATCTCGAATTTTATTCTCTACATTTCCATTCAAACGTGACTTAATTTTATTCTTCTGAATTTCAATATCAGCAATTGCTTGTCGTACCTCTTGCTCATTTCTAAAACTTGAATTCAAGTAACTTTTTCCGCTACTTGCACCAATTTCCACTGTATAAGTAGTTCCCAAAATTTTAGTTGTAACTTTGGTCAACAAATACACTTTTGAAATATCAATATAAAACAATTCTGGATTGTCAAAATTTAGTGCATTAATCGCAAGTTGAAAGGCATCATTTAATGTCTGTTCGCCCCCTTCTTCATGCAATAAATCATCAAATGTTGTACCAAAATCTACATTATATGTACCAGACTTCATACGATCCAAATTTTTCTCTAATTCTGTGTAAATAATCTTCGCATAATAATCCAATTGCGCATAATAGATCGGAAGAGCGTCGTGTAGGGAAAGAGTGTAGGTGATAGTGTAGA
>CAMSEX010000135.1 GCA_947057875.1 uncultured Clostridium sp. | reverse complement strand
GATGACGAGAGGTGACTGGAGTTCAGACGTGTGCTCTTCCGATCTGTAAAAGAAGAAAAAGCAAAGTTTACCATTGCAGGAGAATCAGAATATTATTTGCATCTGCAAATCTATGATAATGCAGGAAATGTAAGTGAAGAAAATGTATTTGGTCCTTACCGAGTGGATAAAACGTCTCCCAAAGTAGAAGTGACACCAGCGTTTTCAGATTGGACCAATCAGCCAGTAACAGTGGACATGATTTGGTCAGATGAAGGCGGAAGCAATTTGCAGAAATATAAATATGCGGTAACAGGCAGTGGAATGATGCCAGACCAGTGGCAAGAAGAAATTGTAGGAGAGCCAAAACCAATTATTGTTAATACAGAAGGCGAAAATTATTTGCATATAGTGGGATGTGATAATGCAGGAAATGAAAGCTCAGATTATATTTTTGGAGCCTATAAGCTAGATTTTACATTACCAGAATTAATGAGTAATTATGAGACTACAACAGAAGAAAAAAGATATTCTGTAACATTTACGGCAAAAGATAAACTTTCAGGAGTGAGTAAATTTGTGGTTAATGGCACAGAAGTAAATGGAACACAGTATGTTGCTACAAAAAATGGAGATTATCAATTTGAAATTTTAGATTATGCGGGAAACCAATTAATAAAAACTGTAAAAATTGATGATTTATATACAAAATGTGATAAAAATTTGGAGCATCCAGATTATTCTTCAACTTATGAGAAATGCCCAATTTGTGATTTGATACAAGGAATTAAAGTGACCAATCATGAAAAAATATATGAAGGAGCGCCAGTTGGTATTTCCTATGACAATACCAAAAATGCACAGATTGTAGAATATTATGATAATCGTCCAGAAAAACCAGCTCAAATTGGGAACTATCTATATGAATTAAAAATTGTCTACGAGGGAAATGAATATAAAACAGGAATTACAGGGACATTTATTTTGAAAGAAAAACCTAAAGTAGAAGAGCCAGTTGAGGATAAAAACGAGGAAGAGAAAGAAGATGAAGAAACGCAAGAGCCAGAAAAAGAAGTAGAAACATTTTATATCAAATCGAATGTTTATCAAGTAGAGGAAAATGGTAGTATTTATAACGTACCACAAAATACAATTGTTTCTGAATTTTTGCAAAATATCGAGACAAATGCTACAACAGCAGAAGTTTTTAGCCCCGAAGATATAAAATTAGAAAATGAGAAAGTGATTGAAAATGGTTCTGCTTTAGTTATCCAAAAAAGCGCAGAACAAAAGGAATACAAAATATATGTAAAGGAAGAAAAAGCAATTGAGGACAATTTTACAACGGCAAAAAAGATACTAAAAAATAAAGTTTCTGGAATTTTGCCTTACACGGGAGGAAAAGATAAAACAAGTGCTTTAATAGTATCTAGTGTAATATTCATTTTAGGATTGGTTTCTAGAAAGTTATTTGCTAAAAAAGGAAAACATTAAAAACAACCTCTAAAATATGACATAATTGTGTCATATTTTAGAGGTGTAATTTTTATATATAGAAAAATAAAGGATTATATTGATTTCTAAATATGACATTTTAATGTCATATTTAGAAACGATTGATATATAATGCTTTTGCAATATAAGGAGCAACTTCATTAATATTATACCAACCAGAACTTTTGCTATCCTTTTTTCCACCATTTGGATTAGAAATATAAACATTTTTATGACCGTCTGTGGCAAGTAAAACCATATAATGAGACTTTTCAGTCCAGCGATTTTCATGAGGTTGGTTCCAAACACAAATCAAAATTGGACGGTTTGTTTCAAGATGTTTTATCATTTCTTCTTCAGATAAGTGACTATTATCAAAGTAAAAATCTGAATTTTCAATACCAAAAGTTTTTGTTAATTCGCTTGCAATTTGTTCAGCCTTGAGCACAGGCTGATATTTTTTGCGCAAATCTTCTGGTGTGACATTTTTGTTGTAACCGCTTAAAATAATTGAAAGTGCCGTAATTCCACAGCCATTTTCTTCCATTGTTCCGCCCCAGTAAGCGTGACTGCTCCAAGAAGCATCGCCATTTTGCTTATATTCGGTATATGTTTTTTGGTGGTTTTCTTCGGTGGTAAATGTTGTAAAATAGCCATCTTGGTTGTTGCATTTTGTTTGACCGGTACCAGAGTAGGTATCATTTTGGTGCTTTGCAATGGTTGTATAATGACTTTTAAAGTCAGAAAGGTAGTTTGTAAATATCGATTGATAGTTCATATAAAACCAAAATAAAAGTCCCAACAAACAAAGTAAAATAATTCGTTTTAATTTCAATTTTTTCTTTTTTCTTCTCATGGGTCTACCTCCTGATTTTTATTATACAAAAACAGGAAAGGAAGTGTTTTAAGAAAAAATGAATAAATTCTTAATTTTTTCTTACAATTTCTAAAAAGTACAGAAAAAATGGACTTTTCTGTGTTATAATAAAGAAAAGGAGACAAAAATGAAGATTTTAGTAGTGGATGATGAAAGAGAAATTGCAGATTTGGTGGAGTTGTATTTGAAAAACGAAAATTATGAAGTGTATAAATTTTATGAAGCAGCTGGGGCACTGGAATGTATTAAGAAAGTGCCATTTGATTTGGCGATTTTAGATGTGATGATTTCTGGCAAAAATGGATTTGAAATTTGTCAATTCATTCGTGAGAAGAATTTGCATTTCCCAATTATTATGCTGACTGCAAAAATTGCTGACCAAGATAAAATCACAGGATTAACGCTAGGGGCAGATGATTATATCACAAAACCATTTAATCCGCTTGAATTAGTGGCTCGTGTGAAATCGCAACTAAGAAGATATACGAAATATAACGAAAAAAGTGCAGAAAATACGATTGATGTGAATGGTTTGGAAATTAATAAAGACAAACATGAATGTTTTTTGTATGGAAAAAAAATTGAGCTAACGCCTTTGGAATTCGATATTTTGCTGTATTTGGTTAGCCGAAAAGGTAATGTGGTGAGTTCAGAGGAATTGTTTGAAAAGGTGTGGAAAGAAAAATATTTGGAA
>CAMSEX010000134.1 GCA_947057875.1 uncultured Clostridium sp. | reverse complement strand
ACTTGGTCATAAACACCTAATTCTTTTGCAATTTCATATTTTAATTTTTCAGATATTAATTTGCTATTACTAGACATTTTTAATAACCTCCAATTCAAGAGAAACCTTCAAAATTTCTCTTAAGATTATTGTATCCGAAATCAAAAAAAATACTTTTTTAATTTTTTCCAACTAAATTTCAATCACTTGTTTAACATTTTCCATTGAAATTAATTCAGCCATTATTTTATTTTTACTGACTTTTCCACGATACAAACCAGAAATTTTTATGTATTCTTTATCTTCTAAAATTTTCATTTCAGTTGATTCAATATTATGTTCCTCTAAAAATTCTTGCATTTTTTCCAAAATTTCTTTTTCATTTTTAACCTGAATTTCTAAATTAAACTCATTAGAATGTGAAACTTTCTCAGAAATAAATTTAGAATAAGTCAGCACGAAATAAACCACAATTGTTGCAACAATTCCTGCAAAGTAAAAACCTGCACCAACAATCAACCCAATGCAAGTTACTGCCAACAAACTAGCCGCTGTAGTCAATCCTTTTACCGAAAATCCATCTCTCAAAATTGTGCCTGCACCTAGAAAACCAATTCCAGACAACAACTGTGCTGCAATTCTTGTTGGATCTGCATTCATTTCATATTGCAAATAAATACCACATTCCATAACCAAAACCGCACTAATTCCAACTAAAACATGGGTCCCAAATCCAGCTGGTTTACTCAGTGCCGCTCTTTGCAAACCAATTAATCCAGATAATACAAAAATCAAAAGCAATTTAAAAAACAATTGAAATTCTAAAGTTGTTATTAAATATATAATTCCATTTATCATCTTCTTACCTCCTAATTTTCCAGAATAAAAAACGAAACTACCAATTAAAAAACTGATAGTTTTATCCTATCAAAAATTTCTCACATTTTTTATTTTTTAATCGCTAAAACTTTAAACTTCAAAACACCAACTGGAGCCTGCACATCTACCACATCATTGACTTTTTTACCAAGTAACGCCTGCCCAATGGGAGATTCATTTGAGATTTTATTTTGTGATAAATCCACTTCTGTTGAGCCAACAATCGTGTATTCAATTTCTTCATTAAATTCCATATCCAATACTTTCGCTACATTTCCCACTTGTACTGTTTTTGTATCAATTTCAGACTCATCAATAATCCTTGCATACTTTATTTTATTTTCCAATTCTGCTATTTTAATTTCATTTGCAGCTTGTGCATTTTTTGCTTCATCGTATTCTGAATTTTCAGACAAGTCACCAAAGCCTAATGCAACCTTAATTCTCTCTGCAATTTCATATCTTGTTTCTGTTTTTAATTTTTCCAATTCTTTCTCTAACTTATCATAACCTTCTTGTGTCAATAAAAACTCTTTTTCTTCCATCTTATTTCCTCCTTAAAGTACTAGATAATATCATAAGATTAAATCACGATTTTGTCAAGTGTTTTTGACAAATTTGCATCAAGGTTTTTCATTTTTTCTCCATTGACATCCAATAAACACAATATTTTTGCATCATCTTCCGCCAATTCTTTTTTGATATTTCGATAATTCGTATTTTTATAAATCAAACTCTCATACAAAATACTAGAGTCAAACCCTTTTAATTGCTCCCTAAACTCCTCATACTTTTCTGGCAAATCCATTTCAAAAAACGTGATATTTTTTCCTTCCCAATACTTTTTTGAAATTGCCACATCTTCTTTCACATTAATCAAAATGCTATCTTTCGCAAACATGCACTTTTTCTCCAAATCCTTTTTCGAAAAATCAAAATTAATAATCATACTTGACTTCAAAAGTGCTTTTTTGTAATTGCTAGAAATATTTAAAATCACGCCATGATTACGATAAATTTCTTGCTCCATTTTCTGAAATTGTTTCATCTGACTTGTCAAAATGTTGCAAACCTTCACTTTCACACAAAGTTCCTTGATTTTTTCCATCATCGTATCATCTAATTTATTACACAAAATCGAAATTTCCTTATTTTCCAATTTTTCGTGTTTAGTTTCTGCTATAAATTCGACTACTTGGTCAATAATATTTTTAAAAAGCCATCTTCCATCCATGACTTTCAATGAGCTTGTACTTGCAAATGTCAAAAAATCTGGATTTTCTAGCAAACGGTTAGAAACACAAATATTTTTCCAACAACGAATATCAGCCAATATTTTCAGTTTTTTCAGCATTCGATCATTGATTTCTGGCACAATCAAACATTCCATATCATCCACTTTTTCTAGTGCAAATTTTCCATTTCTACATTTGGCTTTAAACATCAATTTCTTCAAACTTCTCGGCACATTAAAATGGCTCATAAACTTGTCCATATCCTCTTCTAGTTTTATATAAATCACAAAAATCACCTCTATTATATATATGAGGTGATTTTTAAAATATGACTATTTCTTAAAAAAACAATGAATTTCTTCTAATTGTTTTGGTGTGACTTCGGCAGGCGCTTTCATCAGCAAATCTTGCGCCTTGCTATTCATTGGAAATGCAATCACTTCACGAATTGACTCCGCTCCTGTTAGCAACATTAGCATTCTATCAATTCCAGGCGCAATTCCCGCATGTGGTGGCGCGCCAAATGCAAACGCATGATACAATGCTGCAAATTTGTTTTCAATTTCGCTTTCTTCATATCCTGCTAACGCAAAAGCCTTTTTCATAATTTCTGGATTATGGTTACGAACCGCTCCAGAAGAAAGCTCAATTCCGTTACACACAATATCATATTGATATGCCAAAATGTCAAGCGGCTCCTTTTTCTCCAAATCCTCCATCCCACCTTGTGGCATCGAAAATGGATTGTGACAAAAATCAAGCTTGCCATTTTCCTTAATTTCATACATTGGAAAATCCACAATCCAACAAAAAGAAAACTCATTTTCATCCGCCAAATACAAACGATTTCCAATCTCTTTTCGAATTTCTCCAGCCAATTTTTCGACCATTCCGCTATGCTCTGCAATAAAAAAGATGCTATCACCAGATTTCGTATGAGTTTGCACAAGCAACTTTTTTTGCGCTTCTTCT
>CAMSEX010000133.1 GCA_947057875.1 uncultured Clostridium sp. | reverse complement strand
GATAGGTATCATATTTTTTATTTTACCTTTTTTTCTATTTATAGCGATTAGTATAATATTAAATATTGTTATGTAATTTTAAAATGTTAGTAAGAGGAAGAAATTAAAATGATAATTGCTTATTTGATTTGTATCGTATTTATTATATTGGGAAGTTTAGATGTAATAGAAAATCTGAAGAAATCTTATTTTAGAGATTTTAAAGAAATAAAAGGATATGTGGTTGATTGTAAAAAGAATGGTAGTGGATGTAAGGCTATATTTGCACCGATTATAGAGTTTGAGGTTAATAGTGAAAAATATAGACATGTTAGTACATGGTATAGCCGTCCTAAAGCACAGATTGGCAAAATGTATAAAATAATGTATAATCCAGAAGATCCAACAGATAATGTTATAAAAAATCAAATGAAAGGATTGATATTAGTGACAGTTGGTATAGTCTTTATGGGAATTGTATATTTTGGAAGTTAAGAAAAAGTTAAAAAATTTATCATGGTAATTTAAAGTAGATAAATATTTGAGGGAAGTGAAAAATATGGAACAAAATTCTATAAAAATGAATATCAATTGGTACCCACGGTCATATGGCGAAAACAAAGAGGCAAATTTTAGAAGATTTAAAATTAATGGATGTTGTGATAGAATTGCTGGACAGTAGAATTCCAATATCAAGTAGAAATCCAGATGTTTGTGAAATGACAAAGGGCAAGAAAAAAATCATTTTGCTCAATAAATGCGATTTAGCAAATGAAAAAATAAGTCAAGCGTGGATAAAAGTATTGCAAAAAGAGGCAAGAACGCTTGCTATTGATGCTAATTCTGGCAAAGGAGTTGACCAAGTTTTAAGGACAATTGATGAAATGATGCAAAAAGAGTTGGAACGTCAAAGGCAAAAAGGCAGAGTGAATAAAACAATTCGAGTGATGATTTTGGGAATTCCAAATGTTGGGAAATCGTCGCTCATTAATCGAATTGCGAAAAAGACTTCTATGGAAGTGGGAAATAAACCAGGTGTTACCAAGAAAAAACAATGGGTTAGGATTGGGAAAAATCAGGAATTATTAGATACGCCAGGAGTTTTGTGGCCAAAGTTTGAAAGTGACGAAGTGGCGCTAAATTTAGCATTTACAGGAACGATTAAAGACGATATTTTGGATCGTATAGAGGTTGCTTATGAATTGCTAAAAAGATTGTATGTAGATTATAAAACTGAAATTTTGGAACGCTATAAAATAACGCAGGAAGAGGCGAAAAAATTGGAAGCCCAAGAAAATAGCATTTATGAATTGATGCAAATTATTGGCAAGAAATGTGGTGCTATTAAGCAAGGTGCTATTGTTGATGATGAAAAAGTAGCTAGAATTATTTTAGAAGATTTTAGGAATTGTAAATTTGGAAAAATTAGTTTGGAGGAGCCTTAAAATTGGATTTTATTGAAAGAAAAAAAACAGTAGAAGAGGTAAAAATGTTGTCTCCTCTTGTGTGGGCGTATATTGGAGACAGTGTATATGAAATGTTTGTTCGTGTGAATTTGGTAAATCATTCTAATGCAAAACCACATAAGTTACATATTGAATCTATCCAATATGTGAAAGCAAAAGCACAAGCAGATACTTTAAAAAAATTGCAAGAACATTTGACAGACAGAGAAAAGGAAATTGTAAAACGTGGTAGAAATGTGCAAAATCATCATGTTGCCAAAAATGCAAATGTGGCAGACTATAGCATGTCAACAGCTTTTGAGGCATTGATAGGTTATTTGTATTTGACAAAACAAGATGGGCGTTTGCAAGAAATTCTGAATTTATGTATGGAACTTTGATTTATATTACAATTGTGTAACAATGATTACATTTGCGTAACATTTATTGCAATTCTGGAATTTATTGATATAATAACAAAAAGGGAATTCTTACAAAGGTAAATGGAGGAATTATGAACGAGTTGGATATAGAGGTAATTAAAGAGAAATACATCGAGTACAAGGAAAAACATTATGAAGATGAGCGTGAAATGAGAAAATTGTTGAAACTAAAAAAATTAGTTCCAAGTTTAGGGACAGAAGAGACTTGGAAAAAGGACTATAAAAGGCTAAACGATAATTTAGCAGATGGCTTGTATTATTATAATGAACTCAAAAAAATGTTGTCAGAAGATGCTCTAAAAGACTTCATGGAGCGTACCAAATATAATGTTATGAAAAACCGCTATATTCAATTTAAGTTAGATCAATTTGAGGATGACTTTTCTAAGGATATTGAAAATAATGAAATTTTGTTTGAGGAAATTTTGAACAATGATCCAAAAGTAATTCCAAAGGTAGAAAAGTTTGATAAGGCATTGTTTGCAAAAATGCTTTTTGAGGAAAAGGAAATTATAAAAAAAGTGGAAATGATTTGTCGTTATCAAAAATCAACAATTGAGGTTTTTTTTGATACAACTGCAATTTTGAAGGCAGAATTAGCAAGGTTGTTTATGGACAGAATGAATCTTGATGAAGTAAGTCGTGATAAAGTTATTAATGCTTGTTTAGTGTATGCTTTTCGTAGAACCAATTCGCCAATGGAGATTGAACGTATTAAGCGTGAAAAAGAAGAAGATAAAGCTTTTTTGCAAAAACTTGGTTTTGATGATGATTTTTGCAAAATTTGTTCTGAATATAATCGTTATAATCAGCCAGAAGATTATGAACGCTCTAAAGAAGGAGATATTCTAGAATTAATTGATAAATTTGTTGGTTTGGTTATGCATAGAGAAGATAGACCAGCTTTTCCAGTAAAAGATGCTTTGGATTTGTTGGAAAACAAGATTTTAGATGGTTTGGATAATCGTTATGAAAATAAGTTTCATAGATTTATTGCTTCATTAGAGGAAATTGAAGTTTCTAGATTTATTGGTGTAATGACTTATTTTGCCAGCAGTATCAATGGCATACAAAGACATGATATGGCAAGTGCGATTACAGTTGTTTTGAAAATAAGAGAATTATTGGGTGGTGCTGTGAATGAGCACAAAGTGATGAAATTGGAGAAAATGGAAAAAGTGCAAGATAAATTTTCTATTATTCAAGATCGGAAGAGCGTCGTGTAGGGAAAGAGTGTAGGTTATAGTGTA
>CAMSEX010000132.1 GCA_947057875.1 uncultured Clostridium sp. | reverse complement strand
ATTATTCAATGGAACCATCTCATTATGAAGAAGTTCCAAAATCAATTTTGGATAATATAGTAGCGTCAAGAACCAAGAAAGAAGATTAATTTAAAAATTTGAGAAATTTTTGAATTTAGACTTGCATTTTATAGGAATATAGTATAAAATGCTTATAACATTAATAAAAAAGCGTGAGAAATTTTGTGTAGTAAAATTTCACTCGCTAATCTAATGGGAAATTAGACATTTCCTATTAGATAAAAAATTTTAAAGAAGTAGGAAAGCTGCTTCAAGAAAGGAAGGAATCAAAAATGGCAAAAGCTAAATTTGAAAGAACAAAACCACATGTTAACATTGGTACAATTGGTCACGTAGACCACGGAAAAACAACAACAACTGCTGCGATTACAAAATATTTAAGTTTATTAGGAAAAGCTGAATTTTCAGCATATGACAAAATCGACGGAGCACCAGAAGAGCAAGCAAGAGGAATTACAATTAACACAGCTCACGTAGAGTATGAAACAGACAATAGACACTATGCACACGTTGACTGCCCAGGACACGCTGATTATGTTAAAAACATGATTACAGGTGCTGCTCAAATGGATGGTGCTATTCTAGTTGTTTCTGCAGCTGATGGTGCTATGCCTCAAACAAGAGAACACATCTTATTGGCAAGACAAGTTGGTGTTAAATATATTGTTGTTTACTTAAATAAATGCGATATGGTTGATGATCCAGAATTAGTTGAATTAGTTGAAATGGAACTTAGAGAATTATTATCAGAATATGATTTTCCAGGAGATGATATTCCATTTATCAAAGGTTCTTCATTAAAAGTATTAGAGAGTTCATCAACAGACCCAAATGCTCCAGAATATGCTCCAATTAAAGAATTAATGGATGCTGTTGATAGCTATATTCCAACACCAGAAAGACCAGTTGATCAACCATTCTTGATGCCAGTTGAAGACGTATTCACAATCACAGGTCGTGGTACAGTTGCTACTGGTAGAGTAGAAAGAGGAATTGTTAAAATGCAAGACGAAGTTGAAATCGTTGGTATTAGAGCAGAAAGACAAAAAACTGTTGTTACAGGTGTTGAAATGTTCAGAAAATTGTTAGACCAAGCAGAAGCTGGTGATAACATTGGTCTTCTTTTAAGAGGTATTGACAGAAAAGATATTGAAAGAGGTCAAGTAATTGCAAAACCAGGAACAATCAATCCTCATACAAAATTCAAATCAGAAGTTTATATCTTGAAAAAAGAAGAAGGTGGAAGACATACTCCATTCTTTAATGGATACAGACCACAATTCTATTTCAGAACAACAGACGTTACTGGTGTTATTGAATTACCATCAGGAACAGAAATGGTTATGCCAGGTGAAAACATTGCGATGACAATCGAATTAATCACACCAATTGCTATTGAAAAAGGACTAAGATTTGCTATCCGTGAAGGTGGTAGAACAGTAGGTTCAGGTGTTGTATCTGATATTGTTGAGTAAGAATAATATAGCAAAAAACGGCTCTTCCGAGCCGTTTTTGTTGATATAAAAGAGGCACCAGAAGGTGTCGGTGGTCAGGAATAGAGGTCTTTATGATTTTCACGATGTTTTCTGCAATTCATAACCAGTTTTGAAGGTGGTTTGTTGGAGTAGCTGACAAAAATAGCAGCTTTTGGAGCACCCAATTCGTAAAAGGTACTTTTCCGTATACTAGTAGTCTTCGGACGAATATCAGCTATTTTATCCATTATGGATGCGTTACTAAAGCTACTAGGCATAGGATCTCCTACTGTCCTCATAACAAATCACTCCTTTCTTTACTTAAAGGCAAGGTTAATAGTTTCAAAATCTACCTCCTGACCAAAGTTAGAGCGTGTGAATATACACACAAATTTCATATAATTTATATCATATTTACATAAAAAAGTCAAGAAACTGGGAGCGTTGTTTTTGATGGAAAATATCACAATTTTTTATAAAATCACAAAAAACACTTGCATTTTTAATTTTTTGTAATAAAATAGTAATGTCTAATAAGAAGAAGTAATAAAATAAACTTGGAGGAGGACAAAAGATTTGAGAATAATTTTAGATGCCATGGGGGGAGACAATAGCCCAGATGCAACTATAAAAGGTGCGGTTAGGGCTGCCAAGGAAATAGAAGCAGATATCATTTTGATTGGAGATGAAAATGTTATTCAGCAAAAAGTGAAAGCATTTTATGGAAAAGATAAAATTGCAGAAGTGTCAAGCAAAATCAGTATTCGTCATACAACGGAAAAAATTGAAATGGAAGATATTCCCACACAAGCCATTCGAGGAAAAAAAGATTCTTCGATGGTAGTTGGGTTTAATATGCTCAAAAATGGCGAAGGTGATGTGTTTATTTCTGCGGGAAATTCAGGGGCACTTTTGACAGGAGCTACGCTTTTAATTGGGAGAATTAAAGGAATTGATAGACCTGCTATTGCGCCAGTTTTGCCAGCACATCATGGAAAATTTTTATTGATGGATGCAGGTGCTAATACAAATTGTAAACCACTCAATTTAGTACAGTTTGCGCAGATGTCTACGATTTATTTGAAAAATACGTTTGGAATTGAAAATCCAAAAATTGGTTTGCTCAATATTGGAACTGAGGAAACGAAGGGCAATGATTTAATGAAGGAAACCTATCAGTTGCTTAAAGAAAATGCAGCAGAATATCGTGTGAATTTTGTGGGAAATGTAGAAGGACGTGATTGTTTTTCTGGCGAAGTTGACGCTGTTATTACAGATGG
This sequence comes from uncultured Clostridium sp., assembly GCA_947057875.1. GTDB lineage: Bacteria > Bacillota > Clostridia > TANB77 > CAG-508 > Scatovivens. Next base: position 357 of record CAMSEX010000132.1, on the reverse strand, counting down.
TTTTACAGGAAATGTGTTTTTGAAAACAATTGAAGGCGTAGGAAAATTAGTAAAAGTGAGTTTGACCGAGAGTTTGACAAAAAATATCTTGAGAACGATTGCGACAATTCCATGTTTGCCAGCGATTAATCAATTCAAAAAAATGACGGATTATAAAGAATATGGTGGTGCGCTTTTCCTAGGAGTAAAAAAGCCAGTTGTGAAAGCACATGGCAGTAGTGATGAATTTTTGTTTTATACTACTTTGAAACAAGCGGAAAATTTTGTGAAAAGTGGCGCGGTTGAAAAGATGATACAACATTTTGAAAAATAATATTATAAAAAATTTCAAGAAAGACTTGACATTTTATGAAACAT
>CAMSEX010000131.1 GCA_947057875.1 uncultured Clostridium sp. | reverse complement strand
TTAATTTAACTTAAATTATTGCAATTATTTATAGTATCCTATATAATCTTATTAAGATAGTTAGAGTATTTTTAAGAATTAAAAAACTTTCATTTTGCGCAAGGTTAGAAATAACAAAAACACAGAATATAAACCTATCTCCTACTTTAAAATTAATAAAAACAAAGGAGCCATTATGATTGCAAAAGAAAATAATCCTGAATTTTTGAATGATTTTTTAGATTATTCTACTACTATTCTAAATAAATCAGTAAACACCATCAAAGAATATAATTATGATATTGCTCACTTTTTAAAATTTATTGCTTACCACTATAAAATAGTAAAAATTGATTCAAAAGAATTAATTAAAGAAATTCAAATTCATACAATGACTTTAGAAACTGTCAAAAAAATTACGCTTCAAGATATTCATGCCTTTTTAGGTTATTTGAAAAATGATTATCATAGCAAACCAGCAACTTTGGCACGAAAAACAGCCAGTATTCGTGTATTTTTCAAATATTTGTGCAATAAAATGAAACTCATTGAAAACAATCCTGCACAAGATTTAGAAACACCAAAACTAAGCAAACGATTACCGAAATATTTAAGCCTAGACGAAAGTCGAAAATTGCTAGAAACCGTAAAAAATCCCCTACCTACTTCGCATGGAAATCACGATAATTCTATCCGAGATTCTGCTATTATTACGCTATTTTTAAATTGTGGCATGCGTTTATCAGAACTGACAGGAATTAATATTTCTGATGTTGATTTTGAAAACAACAAATTAAATGTTATTGGAAAAGGCGATAAAGAACGTACTATCTATTTAAACAAGGCTTGTATAAATGCCATTAATCGTTATTTGGAAGTTCGCCCTAAAGAAGCCATTCAAGCCAATTCCCGAAATGCCTTGTTTTTAAGTGAGCAACGAAAAAGAATTAGTAATCGAACTGTTCAATATATTGTAAAACAAGAATTACGAGCAGCTGGCATTGATTCTAACAAATATTCTGTTCATAAATTACGCCATACAGCAGCAACTTTGATGTACAAATATGGCGAAGTTGATATTCGTGCTTTGCAAGAATTGTTAGGACACGAAAGCATCTCAACTACGCAAATTTACACACATGTTGATGACGAACAAGTGCGTAGTGCAGTCGAAAGAAATCCTCTTGCGAATGAATTATAAAAAAATAAGCCAGAAATGGCTTATTTTAATTTTATCATCGCATGCACGATTTTTTCATTTTCACTTTTTATAGTAATAACAAATTCTTCGCCTAATTTCTCATAAAAAACTTTTACGGTTTCCCCTAGTTTAATTTCTTTTTTACACATCATTTTTATCTCATTAAATTCTGTTTTCAAAAAGACTTCTGATGGTAAAACCTCATTGGCAATATCCATATAGTAAATATTATGTAAATGGTTATTGATATCTAACAAACTACGATTTACATGAAAAGTCGTACTTCTAGAATGAGTTTTTGGTTCTGTCATTTTATTCAAATCTGGATATTCAAAAACGCTTTTATTCTCAACTGTATAACAATCCATTATTTCGTTTCCTAGTTTAGTAATTTTCAAACTCTCGATATCCAGCAAAACCCATTTAGATGTTGCAATTCCAATTATTTCTCTTTCTTGATTTAAAATCTCAAAATCGCGATAAGCATATAATTTATCAACTCCTCTTGACCAAGTTTTGATGATAATTTTTTCGCCATAAGTTGGTCTTTCAAAAATTTCAATTTGCCAATTTAGCAAAACCCAACTTTTCTTGCGTTTGGGAATATCTTTCAAACCAAAACCCGCCAAATTAGAATGAATGCCACCTGCATCCTCCAAATATGCTAATAGTGCTGTATTCGTTACTTTGTTATTCAATGCCACATCTCTTAATCCAATAAAAACTTCATGCTCTACAAACATTTTTAGTCTTCCTTTCCAATAATTCCTAGCTTTTGGTAAATCTCTTGAATTTTGCTTACTTCCTCTGAACTTGTTCCTTTTATCAACTTAATTTTTTCAAATCGCTCATTCATAGAAGTCGCCTTTGAAAAAACATCTTTGAAAATTCTAGCGCCCCAAGTAAATGGCAACAAAATCGGTATCTTTTCCAAAATTGGATATTTACCTTTCATCACTTTAAATTCTGGAAAAAATAAATGCAGTAAATACTGATTTTTTCCACCTTTTTCTCCTACTTCAAAATTCACTTGATTTTTTAGACTTACTCCCTGCAAAATGAATTTTTCTACCTCATCAAAATCATAATTTGGGTTTTGCCCAAACCATTTATAAGCAATTTTTCGCATATTCTCTGCAAATTTTTCGCACTCAAATTCCTGCAATTTTTGATTTAATTTTTCTTGTTCTAAAACATCTTTGTATTTCTCACAATACAAATAAACATCCAAAATATCCCTTATCTTAATTCCTGTAAATCTAAAATGGATCAGCAAATGTAGCATACAAAAAACATAAGCATCTTCTTTTGTCATTACATAAATCATTTCATAATTTTGATAAGGTTCGCAAAATTCCCAAACTTTTTGGTTAAAATAGGCATGCCCAACATCTTCTCCAGGAATTAATTTTCGATGTAATTCCACAGTCATAAATGGCTCTTTCGTAAAAATAAGATGTTTTTCATGGTCATAATATTCGCTATAATCCAAATTTTTCATAATCTGAGACGCTTTTTTAAAATCTTCTGCACATGCCATCATATCAATATCAAGCATTTGTCTCATATAATTTTGAGGATATACCTCTTTCATTAAAAAGCCTTTCACAACAAGTGTTTTTATATGGGCTTTTTCGAACTCATCTAAAATCTTGTAAAATTCAATATTTTCATTGGTATCCTTAATAATTTGCTGATTAAAATCAGCCTGAATTTTAGCTTTGATTGTTTCATTTTGACAGTTTTCTTTTGCCCAATTTATCAAAAAATTACTTAGCATATGTCTTCTTGCCAACTTATACAACTGCTCTTCATCCACATTTTCGTCAAAAACAGGCTTTTTTTCCTCTCTTATAAAACTTCTTACAATTTCTAATAAAACTCTATTCTCGTTCATTTTTTTTGACCTTTTCCCTAACTTTCCAATTTTCCACTACAAATTCTCGATCACAAATACTAGAAATACTATCCCTGTGTGTTACAATCATACAAGTTCGATTTTTCAAATTTTTAATATTTTTCAAAACTTCTGCCTCA
>CAMSEX010000130.1 GCA_947057875.1 uncultured Clostridium sp. | reverse complement strand
ACTATAACCTACACTCTTTCCCTACACGACGCTCTTCCGATCTCAAATGAAGGAGAGAACTATGAATATGATAGAAATAATTGATAAAAAGCGAATGGGCAAAGAATTGACAGAAGCAGAAATAAGATATTTTGTAGAACAATACACAACGGATGAAATTCCAGATTACCAAGCAGCAGCCTTGATTATGGCGATTTGTATTAACGGAATGAATGAAAAAGAAATTTTGGCACTTACTATGGCAATGGCTGATTCAGGAGAAAAATTGGATTTGACAGATATTGCACAAAATATAGTGGATAAACATAGTACAGGTGGTATTGGCGACAAAGTAACATTAATTGTTTCTCCAATCATTGCTAGTTTAGGAGTGCCAGTTGCTAAAATGAGTGGTAGAGGTTTGGGAATTACAGGAGGAACAGTGGATAAATTGCAATCTATTCCTGCATACAGAACAGATATTTCAATTCAGGAATTTAAAGAAAATGTGAAAAAAATTGGAATTAGTTTGATTTCGCAAACCATGGATTTGGCACCAGCAGATAAAAAGATTTATGCGTTGCGTGATAGTATTGCAGCAGTGGAAAGTATTCCACTAATTGCGTCAAGTATTATGAGTAAGAAAATAGCCTCAGGAGCCCAAAAAATTGTGATGGATGTGACATATGGTTCTGGTGCATTTATGAAAGATAAAACGCAAGCAAAGAGATTGGCTAATGTGATGAAGAAAATTTGGCAAGATAAAAATCGAGAAATTTCTTGTGTTATTTCAAAAATGGAACAGCCGCTGGGTTATAGTGTGGGAAATACATTAGAAGTCGTCGAAGCAGTAGAAGCATTACATGGAAGAATGACAGATGATGTCAAGGAAATTGTTTTTGCGATTTGTATACAAAGTCTAAAATTGGCTGGGCGAAAAGAGACTGATCAAGAATTAGAAAATCAGATTTGGGAGACTATTAGTCAAGGAAGAGCTTTTGAAAAATTGGCAGAATTGGCAAGAAATCAAGGTGCGGATAGTTCGTATTTATATGATTTAAATAAATTAGAAAAAGCACCAATTATCATTCCAGTTATTTCTGAAGAAAATGGTTATATAAAGGAATTAAATGCGGAAAAAGTGGGTAAAATTAGTATGGATTTAGGAGCTGGAAGAAAAAGTAAAGATGATGAAATTGATAGACGAGTTGGTTTGATTTTAGCTAAAAAAGTGGGAGACAAGGTAGAAAAAGGAGAAACACTTGGGTTCATTCATGCAAATAGTTCTGAGAAAATACATGAACATGTGGAAAATTTGCAAAAAGCATACACAATTGTAAATAGAATTGTGGAAAAAGAATCAGTGATTGATGAAATTTTATAAAAAGAAGGGAGAATGCAAAATGGAACATACAGAAGGTCAAAAATTAAAAGAGGAATTATTTAATTCACATAAAACAGGTTGGGAGGGAATGACAGAAGAGATTAGAAATGCTGTCTTTAAGTTTGCAGAAGAATATATGGATTATTTGAATACTTCAAAAACAGAAAAGGAAATTGTGAAAAACTCAAAAGATATTTTGATGAAAAATGGTTTTGTAGATTTGCTTGAAAAAGAGGAATTAAAGACAGGTGACAAGGTATTTTTTGTTAATCGTGCAAGGACCATTTATGCAGCTGTGATTGGCGAAAATGCATTGGAAGATGGAATTCGTATGGTGGCAGCACATGGCGATTCACCAAGAATTGATTTGAAACCAAAGCCATTATATGAAGATAGTGGATTAGGCCTTTTCAAAACACATTATTATGGAGGAATAAAGAAATATCAATGGACGAACATTCCACTTAGTATGCACGCAACTTTTGTCAAGTCAAATGGTGAAAAAATGGAAGTGATTATTGGAGAAGATGAAAAAGATCCAATTTTTACGATTTCAGATTTGCTTCCACATTTGGCAGCACAGCAAATGGATCGAAAATTAAAAGATGGGGTGCAAGGCGAAGAATTGAATATTGTTGCTGGAAGTATGCCTTATGAAGATGAAAAAGTTTCAGAAAAAATTAAGCTTAATTTGTTAAAATTATTGCATGATAAATATGGTATCAAAGAAGTGGATTTTGCAAGTTCAGAGATTGAATTTGTGCCTGCTTTTAAAGCAAAAAGTTTGGGACTAGATAGAAGCATGATAGCAGCATATGGTCAAGATGACAAAGTTTGTTGTTATACAGCATTAAGAGGAATTTTAGATATAGGAACTCCGAAAAATACAGCAGTTTGTGTTTTGACAGATAAGGAAGAAATTGGTTTTTGTGGTGTAACAGGAATGGAATCAAGAACATTTGAATATTTTTTAACAGAAGTTTTGAACAAAGCTGGTCAAAATAGGCCAAATGCGTTGGAAAAATTGTTGCATCATTCCAAAGTTATTTCAGCAGATGTGGATGGAGCGTATGACCCAACTTTTCCTTCCTCATTTGACAAAATGAATAGCTGTTTTATTGGAAAAGGACCAACTATGGTAAAATATACGGGTTCAAGAGGAAAATCAGGAGCTTCAGAAGCGCCAGCAGAATTTGTTGCAGAAGTAAGAGGCATTTTTGAGAAAAATGGAGTAATCTATCAGTCTTCAGAATTAGGAAAAGTAGATGCTGGTGGAGGAGGAACGATTGCAGTTGTTTTGGCAAATCGTGGTATGAGTGTAATTGATTGCGGTGTTCCAGTTTTATCAATGCATTCACCTTATGAAATTACAAGTAAATTTGATGTTTATCAGGCATACAAAGCGTATGAAGCATTTTATCGTGGATAATTTAGAAGGGAAAAAATATGGGGAGTATTAGAAATTTGCTTAGTCAAATTAATTTAAGTGGTCTCATAAAATTATTTAATATTCAAATTGCAATTGCGATATTTTTAATTTTCCTAATTTTTAGGAGATTATTTTCGCAGATTATTTTGAAAATTATTTTTAAAGTAACAAAGAATAAAGTGAAAGTAAAAGAGAGTGGAGCATATAAAATTTTGAATAACTTTTTTATATTTTTAGGTTTATATTGCTCCATTCTAATGCTAGATTTGAATTATGAAATCATGTTTTATACGAATCAAATTTTTGAGATTATTTGCATTATTTTTATTACAAATATAGTAAATTCCAATATTACAAAAGATGCCAAATGGCTTAAGCATTCCAACAATGATATCGTGAATAATTTTATTTGCAAAATGATTCGTGGTGTGATTTGGATTATT
>CAMSEX010000129.1 GCA_947057875.1 uncultured Clostridium sp. | reverse complement strand
TACACTATAACCTACACTCTTTCCCTACACGACGCTCTTCCGATCTGGATTGCGTGAGAAATTTTGGGCAATGCTCAAAATTTCGCTTGGCTTTTTTGAGAAAATAGAGTTTTTTATAGTCCTAAAAAATAATCAAATAAAATAGGAGTAACAAAATTGAGTGGTAGAAATAATCGTATTGTAAGAAATAGAGATAGAAGTAGTCATTTTTTGGGAAACACAAAAATGCTAAAAATAGTAGCAAGTGTGATTGCTATTATGTTATTAGTGGTTGCTATTTTTGTATTTTTTAGAAAAGAAAAAGAAGATAAAAAAATAGTTTGTTTTGTAGATGGTGACAATATTTCTTATGAGTATTTTTTGCTAACATCAAGAGAAAAACTTGGTGTGATTGATAAAAAAGGAAATTTAGTTCTTGAGGCAAAATATGACCAAATTGATATTCCGAATCCTTCCAAACCAGTTTTTATTTGCAAAACAGAAGAAGAAACCAAGGTTTTAAATGAAAAAAACGAAGAAATATTGGAACAATATGAGGAAATTGAAGCGATTAAACCTTCTGTCAATGTGGATAATGAAATGGAAAAACAGGCACTAAAGTACAAGAAAAATGGTTTGTATGGTTTGTTGGATTTAGACGGAAATGTCATAACAGAAGCCATTTATCACGAAATTAGTAGTTTGAATGATAAGCCAGGAAGTATTTTAGTCAAAAAAGATGAAAAATTTGGAATTGTGGACGCCAAAGGAAATTATGTGATTGATTTAGTTTATGATTCCATTGCAGCTGATGGCTATTATTTGCCCAATATTTCATATGAGAAAACAGGTTATATTGTTGCCAAAAAAGCCAGTGATGGTGTTCAGTTTGGGTACATAAATTATGCAGGAGAATGCCTGTTAGATACGAAATATGAGTCAATCGAAAGAGCCCTTAAATATGATGAAGACACACCATATTTGATTACAATGCAAAAAGGCAAAAAAGGAGTTTTCAAAAATACAAAAAAAATCATTGATTTGAATTATCAAAACATTCATTATTCTGAACTTTCTAAAGTTTTTGTGGTCGAGAAAAATGGAAAATATGGTTTTTATAAAACCAATGGAAAATCAATTTTAAAGCCAGAGTACACGCAATATTCCATTGCAGGAAATTATATTTCCGTAGAGAAAGATGGCGAGAAAAAATTATTTGATATTAATGGAAATTTAGTCAATACGACTTCGTATACCAAAATGATTGAAACAGAAAATCCAGCCTATTTTATTGCAGAAGACGAAAATGGTTATTATAGTATCATTAGTAAAGACATCAATATTGATAAAAAGTATACGCAAGTATCCTATGCATTTGACAACTATTTTATTGTAACAGATGAAAATAGTAAATCAGGTGTGATGAATGCTGTGATTAATGAAATGGAAATAGAATCCAAATACGATTTTATTATTTTAATTGAAGGAACTTGTTTTTTGCAGGCGGTTGACGGCATGAATGGTTATACAGACATTTATTCAAAGCAATTAGAGAAAGTATTTACTATGCAGGATTGCATTGTACAAAATATAGAAAATGATTATTCTGTTGTGTATTCTGGAACTGATAGAAAGTATCTAAATCAAAATGGCGAAATAGTAGAAAATACAGAAATTTATCCAGATGAAAAATTGTATAGTTTTAAGCAAAATGACAAATGGGGATTTGTTGATAAAACGGGAAAAATTATAGTTGAATGTCAATATGATTTGGTAACAGAACTCAATGAATATGGCTTTGCAGGCATAAAAAAAGGAGAAAAATGGGGCGTTGTGAATGAAAATGGCGAAGTGATTGTAGAGCCAAGCTATGAACTAGATACATACTTTTTTCCGCAATTTATTGGAAAATATTTGCTAAATCAATCTGAGACAACGTATTGTGAAGATTTAGAAAAAGGAGAGAAATAATGAAGCAACAATTAGAAAAAATGGTACTAGAGGCAGAAGAAAATTTAAAATCAGAATTTGCTAAAGTGGATTTGAGATGTATGCGAAATAGCCAAAAAGTGTTGGCAGCCTTTCAGAAAAATAGGATTTCAGAAGTTCATTTTGGGTCGACCACTGGCTATGGATATGACGACCTTGGACGAGATACGATTGAAAAAGTATTTGCTGATATTTTGGGCGCAGAAGATGCACTGGTTAGAACGCAATTTATTTCAGGAACACATGCCATTACCGTTTTATTATTTGCAATGTTGCGCCCAGGCGATACGATGCTTAGTATTTGTGGTAAACCATATGATACTTTGGATTCTATCATTGGTTTTGACGATAATCCGAGTTCACTCAAATCTTACCAGATTCATTATGAACAAATTGATTTGGTAAATAATGATTTTGATATTCCCAAAATTGTAGAAAGAGTGGCACAAAAAAATGTGAAACTCGTTGAAATTCAGCGTTCTCGCGGTTATGCGCTAAGAGAAAGTTTGACCATTGAAAAAATCGAAAAAGTCATAAAAGCCATTCGCCAAGTCAACCAAGATGTGATTATTATGGTAGATAATTGCTATGGCGAATTTGTGGACGAAAAAGAGCCACTTGCTGTTGGAGCTGATATTATGGTTGGTTCTTTGATTAAAAATTTAGGTGGTGGTTTGGCACCAAATGGAGCCTATATTGCGGGAAAAAAAGATTTGGTAAATTTGGCGGCAGAACGTTTGACTTCTCCAGGTCAGCGGAAAAGAAGTCGGACCAACATTGGGCATTAATAAAAATATTTTGCAAGGTTTGTATTTAGCGCCATCTGTTGTGGCAAGCAGCTTGAAAACAGCTATTTTTACGAGTTATATGCTAGAAAAATTGGGCTACAAAGTACAGCCCCAATATAACGAAAAAAGAGCTGATATTGTACAAACTATCGAATTTGGAAACGAAGAAAAATTGATAAAATATTGCCAAGGCATTCAAAGTGGTTCTGCCATTGATTCAAATTCGGTTCCGATGCCTTGGGAAATGCCAGGATATACTGATAAAGTGATTATGGCAGCTCGGAGCTTTCACGATGGGCTCATCAATTGAGCTTTCTTGTGATGCGCCAATTCGTGCGCCTTATGTGGCATTTCAGCAAGGCGCTTTGACGTATGAATATGGAAAATTGGGTGTTTTGAATGCCATCGAAAATATAATGTAGAAAATCATTTTTTAGAAAGGGAAAAATGGAAGCAATCAAAATAAGAGAAAATACAATTGAATATCGCTTAGAACGAAAAAGAATTAAAAATTGTTACATAGCGATTAAA
>CAMSEX010000128.1 GCA_947057875.1 uncultured Clostridium sp. | reverse complement strand
ACTGTAATAATTCCTTCATCATCATTCGTTCTCGCCTCACGTGTTGTATATTTTGGTAAAATTTTACATTCTGAATTGACTTGCTTAACAACTTGCATAATTGCACTTTTTCCGCGAACACGAAGGCCCTGTTAATGTAATTAAATTTGGTTTTGCCATCTTTTTCTCCTTTAGAATTTTTTTAATTATATCATGTTTTACATAAAAATACAAGTGTTTTTCTATCTTTATCCCAATTAAAAAAGAACAATCACAACAAACTGTAATTGTTCTTTTTTCTATTTTATTATTTTTATTTATTTACAATATCTTTTAATGCTTTTCCAGCTTTAAATTTAGGTGCTTTAGAAGCAGGAATTTTTAATTCTTCTCCTGTTTGAGGATTTTTTCCTTTTCTAGCAGCTCTTTGAATTACTTCAAATGTTCCAAATCCAACTAATTGAATTTTATCCCCACCTTCTAATGCCTCTGTCATTGAGTCTAAAATGGCATTTAAAGATTCTTCTGCAAGTTTTTTAGTTTCTGCTGTTTTTTTAGCCATTGCTTCTACAAATTCTGTTTTGTTCATTGTTAAAAAATCTCCTTTCTTATTTTGTGACCTTACTGTATCAAATAACAAAAGAAAAGTCAATACAAATCCTACAAAAAATCAATAATTCATCTTTTCTTTTATAATGCTTTCTATTTTCTGCACAACTTCCTCAATTGTCATATTTGTAGAGTCCACTAAAATAGCGTCTTCAGCTTGTCTTAATGGCGCGATTTCTCTTTCTGTTTCTATCTTATATCTCTGTTTGATATTTTCTAAAACTTCTTCATATGTCACCTTCATACCCTTTTCCAAATATTGCTTATATCTTCGATTGGCTCTTTCTTCTATCGAACAATCCAAATAAATCTTCACATCAGCATTCGGAAATACGACTGTTCCTACATCTCGTCCTTCTCCAATAACATCACTATTTTTGCCCATTTTTCTTTGCAAAGGCGTCATTTTATCTCTCACACATTTTAATGCAGAAAATTTATCAACTTGACAATCAATTTCTTGTGTTCTTATCTCAATTGTTACATCTTCTCCATTTAAGAAAACTTCTTGTATTTCCCCTTTTTGTTTAAAGTCAATCTCTATTTTATCCAATATTTGCAATAATTCTTCACTTTCTTCTGGTTCCACTTTTTTCTTAATTACCTCTAATGCCACACAACGATACATCGCTCCTGTGTCAATATACACCAAGCCCAAATCCTCTGCAATGATTTTCGTTACTGTTCCTTTACCTGTTCCAGCAGGTCCGTCAATTGCTACAACAAATCCCATTTCTTTCCCCTTTACGATTATTTTTCAATATGTACACCTTTAGCAACAATTTCTGTGCTAAGCACATTCATGGAAGTCAAATATTCAATATCTTTTACAATCCCAGACTTTAATTTCTGAATGGCATTTGAAACTGGATAACCAACCTCCAAAATTACTTCAATATAAATATAAATTCCGTCATCTGCGCCTTGATGTTTCTTAATGATCGAGCGATGCACTTTATAAATACTTTCCGTTTTGTCTGCCACAACTTCAATAATTTGTTTAAATACTGAATCCGAAATTTGAAAATTTCCCATATAACTAAAGGTTGGTCGAATAATCGATTTTTCTGCTATGTATGGTTTATTTCCTTTTCCTGTTGACTTAAAAATTTGAAGTGGGTCCAATAAATAGCCTGAAAAATCCTTTTTGATAGCAAAAGTTGGTACAGGAATCACATGCTTTCCCTGCGTGACTCGTATATTTTTCGCCATTTCCATTTCCTCAGGAGTTGCCACATCTTGAATATAGGTCGTTCCTAAAATTGGACCAATTTCCAAACTATTCGCAATTTTTTGGACCATTTCATCAGACGTTCCCAATATCAAAATTTTATCAGGTTTATACTTTTTGATCGCAGCTTGCATCTCTTTTCGCTTATCTTCACTGTAAAATATCGCATTGCGGACTGTTTCCACTTTTGTGGGCGCTTTTTTGGCCGATATTCCTGCCAAAACCTCATTTTCACTTACTAGCAAACCATCATCAATCATATATTTAATTCCTTGTTTTCCAGCCACCATCTGAGCTCTGTAACTTTTGCCTGTACCAGATGGTCCAACAAAAGCATATGCTTTTACCTTATGAGAAAATAACATATCTTTATCCTTTCTCTATCTTTCTTGATTAATCAACATTTCCAAATCTGGATTTGGTATTTCTTCGCCTACTGCTCGAATACGCACATTTTTCACATGTGAACGTAAATCCTTATCACGGCAATCCACCACATACTTACCAAACTGTTCTTTTGGAATCGTAAAACAAATTTTATCACTTGCCGAAACAATACTAATTAATTCTAATGTATCTTTATTTAAAATTCCATAATCCACATTTTGTGTTATATCTGTGTCAATTTCAATAAAATAATCGGCATCACTAATTGCACGAATTCGGTCAAATTTATAATACAAAGACAAATACGTATTGACCACACTAGCTGTTGATGTTTCCAAAAAGAAATTATCCACATTAATCAAGTCTTCTCGACAAATTTTATCCATAAATAAAAACTTGCTCACAATCACATCTTTTTCTCCATTTTCTCTTGCTTGCTCTAATTGCTTTGTCAGTTTTATTTTATAAGGTAAAATGTAGCGAATATCTGAATATGTTGTTGGTAACATTCTAGAAAATGCTAGAATTGTCAAAACGCCACAAACCAATAAATAGCCTTTTTTTCTCTCCGAAAAATGACTTGCAATAGTTTGGCTATTCGCAGACACAATGCTAATCAACAAAGCTTCATAAGGCACAAAACAACGTGGCGTAAAATAACCCATAATGGAAAACGGAATTGTCGCAATCATACATGGTAGTATAAAATATATGATTTCTTTTTTTAATAATTCCTTTTGTTTTAAAACTCCTATCCAAATCATAGAAACTATCATCATTACCAATTGCCATTTAATATCTTTGTAGTTTCCAAGACATGCCAAAGCAGATTTATTTTCTGTTACATCAACCATACTTCTGGCTAGATTTCCGGGTGCAATAATCGTTAAAATCGCTCCTAATGCAAAAAGTGCAACTATGTCAATCAAAAATAAAGTATCCCTTTTAGAAGATTTCCATACTTTTCTGATATTGACCAAAAACAAAATGCCTAAAAAAGCGCCTCCCACAAATGCCATCACTTCATGCGAAAATCCAACTAAAAATCCACCCAAACTTACCAAAATTTTTTGCAGATCGGAAGAGCGTCGTG
>CAMSEX010000127.1 GCA_947057875.1 uncultured Clostridium sp. | reverse complement strand
GAGATGACGAGAGGTGACTGGAGTTCAGACGTGTGCTCTTCCGATCTCTGCTAGTCCAGATGAATGTCGTTTGCATTTGACGACACATACAAAGCAAAATCCGCAAAATGCACCGAATTTTTGTATGTTGCTGCGAAAATATTTGGTGGGAGGAAAAATTGTTGATATTTCTAATTATGATTTGGAACGAACGGTTCAAATCAAATTGGAATGTTATAATGAATTAAATGATTTAGTGGTACGAAAATTGTTGATTCAAATTATGAGCAGACAAAGTAATATTGTTTTGACGAATGAAAACAACGTGATTATAGACAGTTTAAAGCATTCAGAAGAATGTTTGCCAGCACATCCATATGAATTTGTCAAAATTTCAAAAAGAAGTTTTTTGGAGCTTGAAAGTGAGCAGGAATTTTTGGATTTGGTACAAAATCAAAATTTGGTAAATGAATTGCCTAATCTTTTGATTGGTTTTAGCAAACCTTTTGTAAAGGCTACGTTGGAGGTTTTGCAAAAAGAAGAGGGAAAGATTGCTCAGGCAGATTTAAAGCAAATTTATCAGTATATGAAATCTGTAGTGCATGGCTTTGGAAGTAAGAATATTTGTGTAAAGTTATTTGAAAAAGATTATGCGATTGTATTGGAGGAGCAGTCTCGAACAGTGAATGAAATGCTGGATGAGTTTTATTTTGAAAAAGAGCAAAAATCGGCTTTTTTAAGTTCCAGACGTAATTTGTTGCAAATTGTTTCTGCAAATTTGAAAAAGGTTTACAAAAAACTGGAAAACATTAATCGAAAACTGAAAGAATGCGAAAATATGGAAATGTACAGGATTTATGGTGAATTATTAACAGCAAATTTATATCAAATCAAGGTAGATGAAAACTTAACTGAAATTACTTTGCCAAACTATTATGATAATAATAATTTGTTGACCATTCCACTGGACCATAAAGTCAATGTACAGAAAAATATTCAGCAATATTTTAAAAAGTACAATAAGCTGAAAAATGCGCTTGTGATTGTTGGGGAGCAGAAAAAAGAGGCGGAAAAGGAACTCGATTATATTGAATCGATAGTGTTTTCTTTGGAAAATGCGAAATCGATTGATGATATTGTGGATGTTTATGCAGAAATTTCAGAAAATGTGATGACCAAAAAAGAAATGGCTCGCAAACAGAAAAATAAGGTTTCTAAGAAAAAAACAAAGGAAAAAGAAATTGTTTTACAGAGCCAAGAAATTGGCGGATTTACAGTGTATGTTGGGAAAAATAATGTGCAAAATGATTATTTGAGTATCAAGTTTGCGGGAAAAAATGATATTTGGTTTCATACGCAAAAAATACATGGAAGTCATGTGTTGTTGCGCAATCCAGAAGATTTAGAGGTGCCAGAGGAAGTTTTGCTAGCATGTGCTCAATTGGCAAAGGAGAATAGCAAAGGAAAAATGAGTTCCAATGTAGCAGTAGATTACTGCAAAGCGAAATATGTGAAAAAATCGCCGGGGGCTAAGCCGGGATTTGTGATTTATACGAATTATAAAACGATTTTTGTAAAATAGAAATAATGTGAGGTGCTCAATGGAATTAGAAGGTCAAGTCGAAGAATTTTTATATCAAAATGACACAAACAATTATACGATTGCTATTTTTACAACACTGGGCAGTGAAACGCTAACAGTAGTTGGTTATTTGCCATTTGTGGAAATTGGGGATTCTCTGAAATTATATGGCAAAATGGTGGTACATCAAGATTATGGCGAGCAATTTAAAATCGATTCCTTTGAAAAATTAATGCCCCAAACGGTAGAGTCGCTTGCTAAATATTTGGCAAGTGGCACAATTAAAGGAATTGGACCTGCCACAGCCAAAAGAATTATTGAAAAGTTTGGAGACCAAACATTGGAAATTTTTCAATCAGATTATAAAAAATTAGCTGAAGTAAAGGGAATTACAGAAGAACGAGCCATTGAAATTGGCGAAGAATTTAACGAAAAATGGGAAGTTTGGCAGATTGTGAGTTTCCTAGAAAAATTCGGAATTGGGGCAAACAATGCTAAAAAAGTGTATGATGCACTTGGTAAAAACGCCATTGAAAAAATTGCAGAAAATCCGTATGTTTTGGTGGATGTGGCATATGGGGTGGATTTTACGAAAATTGATAAAATTGCGCTTCAAATTGGCATTTCGCAAAATTCGGATGACCGCATTAAAAGTGGCATCAAATATGCCCTTTTGGTCTCAAGTTATAATGGGCATACTTGTGTTATTCAGGAAAATTTGTTGCAATATGTGGAGCAAGTTTTGGAAGTTTCGCAAGAAAATATTATGAATAACTTGATTAATTTGAGTATGGCAGAGGAAATTGTGATTGAAAAACGCGAAGAAATCGATTGGGTGTATTTGTATCCTTTTTACAAGGCGGAAAAAAATATATGCGAACGCTTAGATTTATTAAATCACTGCCAGAATGTGAAAGAAATTAAGCATTTTGAAAAGGAAATCCAGAAGCAAGGCGAAAAAATGACAATTGAGTTGTCTGAAAAGCAGTTTCAGGCAATTGCCCAAGTCAACGAAAATAATGTGTCAATTATTACAGGTGGACCGGGAACCGGAAAAACGACGATTATTAAGTGTTTGATTGAGATTTACAAGGAACATAAAAAGAAAATTGTTTTGTGTGCACCAACTGGTCGCGCGGCAAAAAGGATGTATGAAACGACTGGCGAAGATGCGAAAACGATTCATCGATTGTTGGAAATTGGGAAAATAGAAGATGACAAATTGAAAAACATTGATCATGAAATGGCTCTCATTGATGCCGATGTGTTGGTAGTTGATGAAATGTCAATGGTAGATATCTTTTTGATGAATTATATCGTTAAAGCTGTTTACTTGGGGACCAAATTGGTTTTTGTGGGAGATGTTAATCAGCTTCCTTCAGTAGGACCTGGCAATATTTTGCGTGATTTAATCGAAAGTGAGAAGTTTGCCACAATTTCTTTGGACAAAATTTTTAGGCAAGCTGCAAAAAGTAAGATTATTGTAAATTCGCATAATGTAAATAAAGGAATTAGTTTTACTGAAAAAAAGGATTATGAAGAAAATTCTTTAGAAGATTTCTTCTATATTAATGAAGTAAATACAGAAAAAATTTTGTACCAAGTAACAAGTTTGAGTAATGGCAGACTAAAAAATTATGGGGACTATGATTTTCTCCAAAATATTCAAATTTTGACACCAACTAAAAAAGGAAAGCTTGGAACAAAAGAACTCAACAAAAATTTGCAAAACGTTCTT
>CAMSEX010000126.1 GCA_947057875.1 uncultured Clostridium sp. | reverse complement strand
TTTTTCGCAGTAGTCAAAATGTGAATTTAGATACTTTGATTTCGTATCGAAAAGATGGAAAAACGGTTCATTTTTTAGAAGAATATGGAAAAAATAAAATTTATTAATATTTTACTTGAAAAAAACGTACATTTATAATACAATAAATAAAATTAAAAAATGGAGGAGAATTTTTAAATTATGCAAATTATAGTTTTGGTCATTTTGATTTTGGTAAATGCTTTTTTTGCAGCAAGTGAAATTGCTTTTATTTCGCTCAATGATGCCAAAATTGATATGATGGCGAAAGAGGGAAATAAAAAGGCAAAAAAAATTGCTAAAATGCTTAATGAACCAAGTAAATTTTTATCAACAA
Source organism: uncultured Clostridium sp. (assembly GCA_947057875.1). Classification (GTDB taxonomy): domain Bacteria; phylum Bacillota; class Clostridia; order TANB77; family CAG-508; genus Scatovivens. The sequence continues at coordinate 2,989 of CAMSEX010000126.1, read as the reverse complement.
TTCAGATTGGAATTACACTGGCAGGATTTTTATCAAGTGCGTTTGCATCTGATGCATTTGCTGAAGACTTAGCACCAGTTTTGTATAGTGCGATTCCAAGTGTTAGTTTAGAAACTTGGAAGGGAATTGCAATTATTATTATAACTATGATTTTATCATATTTTACGTTGATTTTTGGCGAGTTAGTGCCAAAGAGAATTGCGATGAAAAAATCAGAAATGATTGCATTTGGTAGCATTGGAGTTATTCAATTGATTGCGATTGTGACTTCGCCAGTAGTAAAATTTTTAGAGTTTTCTACCAATATTGTTTCCAAACTTTTTGGTGTTACAGGAAATGAAGAAGAAGTGGTAACAGAAGAAGAAATTAGAATGATGGTAGATGTTGGACAGGAAAAAGGAACTATTGAGCCAAATGAAAAAGAAATGATTAATAATATTTTTGAGTTTAATGACAGAACCGTTTCCGAAATTATGGTGCCAAGGAATGAGATTTTTGCACTCAATAGCAATTTGGCGATGGCAGAGGCGATAGAGGAAATTGCAGAAGATTATAAATATAGTAGAATTCCAGTTTATCAAGAAAATATGGACCAAATTATTGGAATTTTGTATATTAAAGATATGTTGCTTGAACAAAAAAATAAAAATACAAAAATTAAAAATATTGTGAAAAATGCTTATTTTGTGCCTGACACAAAGAATATTGATGAATTATTTTCTGAAATGAGAAAAAATAAAAAGCAAATTGCGATTGTGATTGATGAATATGGCGGAACAGCTGGACTGGTTACTATGGAAGATATTTTGGAAGAAATTGTTGGCGATATTTTTGATGAGTTTGACGAATTTGAGAATGAATATGAAAAAATTGACGAAAATACCTATATGATGGATGGTGGAATTCCCATTTATGAATGCAAAAAGATATTGAATATAGATATTCCAGAGGGCGATTATGAGACGCTTTCAGGTTATCTGATTGATGCTTTGGGGCGAATTCCAGAAGAAAAAGAAAAACCAGTTTTAGAAATTAATGATGTGGTTTATAAAATTGAAAAAATTAAAAATAAGAAAATTATGAAAGTCAAATTATGCATTACAGATGCAAAAGAAAACGAAGAAAATGAGGAAGAAGAGTAAATGAGTAAAAAAACTTGGATTGGAATTATTTTGGTTCTTTTAGTTATTGTAGTAGGTGTAGTAGCTTTTCTAAAAAAGGAAGATAAAAAAGTAGGAGATGTGCCAAATCCTGCGCCAACAGAGAAAAAAGAAAAGGAAACTTTGCTTCAAAATGATAAATTGTCTGTTGTGACGTCTTTAGAAGACAAAATTGGTAATAATACAGCTTGGTGTGGAACCTTTAATCTGATTTGGAATGATTTGAAAAATGACTTGGCAAAGCAAGATATTGTGTTTGATAAGAAATCAGAAATTGTGGAACATTTGAATAAGGGAACTTTTAGCACAGCTGATTTATCAGAAGAAAGTTATTATAAAGTTTATGGCACATCAAGTCTAGAATTGAAAGCACAAATTGAAAAAGCAATTCAAGAAAAATTCAATGAAACAAGTGATATTTTAGATAATTTTGACTGGCCTAATGCGGATTATTTTTTGTATTGCATGTTAAAAAAGGAATTTGAATTTCCACAAGAATTTACAGAATTAGAAAATGGTAAATTTGGAGATTACAAAAATGTGAAATATTTTGGTATTGGCGAAACTTCTGAAGAGGAAATAAGAGACCAAGTAGTAGTTTTGTATTACCATTCAAAAGATGATTTTGCAATTAAATTATTGACCAAAAACAATGACGAAGTCATTTTGAGCCGTGGCAATAAAGAAGATAATTTTGGCGAAATGTATGAAAATATCATGAAAAAAAGTGAAGAATATGATGGAATTTATGAATTTGGCGAAAATGACACATTGAAAATTCCAAATATCAAATTTGATTTAAAAGAAGAAATTAAAGAAGTAGAAAATCAGCCATTTCAGTTTTCTAATGGAAGTGAATATGTAATTGATACTGCGTTGCAAACCATTCAATTTGAGTTAGATAAAAAAGGTGGAAAAATCAAAAGTGAAGCAGGAATGTCGACAAGACTTACAGCCATTTTAGAACCACAGGAACCAAGAGAATTTTTGGTAGATGACACGTTTACAATTTTCTTACAAGAACAAGAAAAAGAATTACCTTATTTTGCGGCAAAAATCTCGGATATTTCCAATGTACAAGAAGTCAAATAAGAGGGGGAAATTTTGAAAAAATTATTAGTAATTGATGGAAATAGCATATTAAACCGAGCTTTTTACGGCATTATGGGGAGCAAAATGTTGCAAACAGCTGATGGAACGTATACCAATGCAATTTATGGTTTTTTGACAATAATGTTTCATCAGTTGGAGCTTGAAAATCCAGATTATTTGGTGGTGGCATTTGATGTGAAATCTCCAACCAAAAGGCATGAAATGTACAGTGATTACAAAGGAACACGAAAAGGAATGCCAGATGAATTGGCGGCGCAATTGCCGATTATTAAAGAAGTTTTGGCAGCTATGAACATAACCGTACTGGAAAAACCGGGTTATGAAGCTGACGATATTTTAGGGACTTTGAGTGTTTGGGGAGAAAATCAAAATCTGGATGTTATTTTGCTAACTGGAGACAGAGATGCTTTTCAGCTTGCAACTGATAGAGTCACTATTAGAATTCCAAGAACTAGCAAAGGAAAAACAGAAGTTGAGGATTTTAATCAAGCAAAAGTGTTGGAAACGTATGGTGTTTTGCCAAAGCAAATGATTGAAGTAAAAGGCTTGATGGGCGATAATTCAGACAATATTCCGGGAGTTCCGGGAATTGGCGAAAAAACGGCACTTAATTTAATCAAAAAATATGAAAGCATTGCTCAATTGTATGAAGCATTAGAAGGGGAGAAAGCACCAGAAATTAAAGGAAAGCAGAAAGAAAAATTGCTAGAAAACAA
>CAMSEX010000125.1 GCA_947057875.1 uncultured Clostridium sp. | reverse complement strand
GATGACGAGAGGTGACTGGAGTTCAGACGTGTGCTCTTCCGATCTCCTTCTACAACAATTTTATGTCCAATTTCCTCTCCTTCTCTTTTAGAAATCATCTCAACATTAGCAATTGCTGCAATACTTGCCAAAGCCTCACCACGAAATCCCATTGTAGTCACGGTTTCTAAATCAACCGCCTTTCTAATTTTACTGGTTGCATGCCTTTCAAAAGCCATTTCCATGTCATCTTCCGAAATTCCTGCACCATTATCTGTAATTTTAATAAACGAAATTCCACCATTCTTGATTTCAACTGTTATATTTTTAGCCCCTGCATCAATTGAATTTTCCACCATTTCTTTTACCACAGAAGCAGGTCTTTCAATCACTTCTCCAGCCGCTATTTTATTAATTGTTAAATCATCTAAAAGAACAATATTCCCCATATATTTTCCCCTTCATTTTATTCCTACGTAATTTTATGAAGTTATTATATCATTAAAAAAATTTTTTGTATATGTTTTTTTCAAAATTTGTTTCCTACAACAACAAAAGAGAATCTATCTATTATCTCTACTCTCAAAAATAATAGATATACTCTCTTTTTTCTAGCTATTAACAACTAGATTTTTCCCATTTCGGAAGATATTGTTTTTCATTTTCTTCCAAAGTTTGAAAATAACCCTTCTCAAAACCACATTTTTGCACAAAATTCATAATTTCTTCATATTCTTCTTTTGTCAATTTTCGATTAATATCTTCTCTTTCCAAAGCTCGATACTCTGGAAAATATTGTGCCATTATACTCACATACACCTCTGAATTTACATTTTTTCTAATCCACTTCAAAACCTGTTTTGTATTTTGCAAATGACTTGGCAAAACCAAATGCCTAATAATTAAACCTTTTCGTAGCATTCCATCTTTATCGAACTCTAGATTTCCCACTTGACGCTCCATTTCCTTTATTGCCTTTGTCGCCACTTCAAAATAGTTTGAAACGCCTGATAAATCTTTCGCCAATTCATCATAATAATATTTCAAATCTGGCAAATACACATCCACATAACCTTTCAGCATTTGAAGTGTTTCCACCTTCTCAAAACCATTTGAATTATATACAACTGGAAGCTCCAATCCCTTTGCTTTCGCCAATTTCAAACTCTCCACAATTTGTGGAACATAAATGCAACCTGTTACCAAATTAATATTATGAGCCCCTCTTTTTTGCAATTTCAAAAATTCATTGGCAAGTTCCTCTGTCGTTATGCTTTTGCCTTCGCCCATTTGACTAATCTCATAATTTTGGCAAAACTGGCAATTCATATTACATCCCGTAAAAAAAACGGCACCAGAGCCGCAAGTTCCACTAATACATGGCTCCTCAAAAAAATGCAAATCCGCTAAAGATATTTTTATCTTATGCTCTGATTTGCATCTTCCGTAAGTTCCCTTTCGTTCGATTGACTTTGCACTCATGTGGACACAAAGTACACTTCTCTAAAATTTGCATTTTTAAGCCCCTCAATTTTAAACTTAATTTAACACATCTTTAATAGCTTCCCCAATAATTTTATTAACATCTGCAATCATCACATTAAAGCGCACTTCTTTATCAAAATAATCTTTAACTTTCGGATTCTGCACCAAAATTTTATATAACTCTTGCAACTTCTTCATTTTTTCTTCACTCTGCTTTTCTCCTTGCATGGCTAAAAGCTGTTCTTCATAACGAATTTTCTCAAATTCTTCCACTTGCTCCTTTAACTTCAAATCCACAAATAACTCTTGTTTCAAAGCCTTATATTCTTGATATTCTTTTGAATCTTTAATTGCTTTTGCCAAACAATTCGCATTATCATAAACTTCCATAATTCATGTCCTTTCTAATGATAAATCATATAATCAATCTCTGGAAAAATATCATCTTTTTCAAACACATCCAACAAAAATTGCGCATCTATTTTATCTTTTTTTATTTGATAATATAGTTTCGTAAAACGCCCAATGTGCTCTTTAATCGCCTTATGCGCATATTCCACCATGGTCCCATTTGTAATAATAAACAACCAATCACTACTTTGCGCCAGCAACAATTCCCTTGCACATTGATTAAGTGCCTGACGACGCAGCGTATCTCCTTCATTGGGATATAAATATGCCAATTCACACATACGGTCTCCAGCTTTATGCAAGTGACGATGAGCGTAATCATTCGTTTCATTCAGCCAAACTTCGCTATAACCGTTGGCTCCCCAACTTGAACGGCATGGTGTTGAAACCTGAATATTAGGATGCCTATCAATATAATCACTTGGCGTAATCAGCTCAAAATTACAATCATCATAATAAATTTTCTTAAATAAAATATACAACCAATAAGGTCCTTCATACCACCAATGCCCATATAATTCAGCATCATACGGGCAAGTAATAATTGGCGGAACATCCATATAACTTGCCAAACTTTCAATTTGTTTCGTTCTACAATCCATAAAATGACCTGCTTGTTTTTCTGCCGAATCCTTTGCCCACTGAACATCATAATAATCCTTTTGGTCTGTTTTACCTGTAATTCTGTGATATTTTATACCCGTATTCACACGCACACCATTGCTTGCTATGTATGGTCTGATGTAATCATAATCTGCCTCATACCCAATATCTCGGTAAAATTCTCGATAATTGAAATCTCCCGGATAACCCGAAATCGAACTCCATACTTGCCTTGATGATTCTAAATCACGTGCAAATGCAACCACATTGTTTGGCGAAACAATTGGTGCATATGTTCCATAAATTGGTGTTGGGTTTGCATATAAAACACCATGCGTTTCGGTAATGATAAACTCAATTCCAAATTCACGCAAATATTTGTCAGCTTCTGGCACATAGCCACATTCTGGAAGCCAAATGCCACGTGGTTTTCTGCCAAAAAATTTTTCATAAGTTTGCACACCAACTCCAATTTGCGCTCGAACTGTTTTTTCATTCACATACAAAATCGGAAAATAGCCATGTGTGGCACCGCATGTAATGATTTCCAAAAAACCACTATCCTGAAAATGTTTGAAGCCTTGAATGATATTGCATTCATACACATCTTGAAAAACATGTAAATCATTCGTGTAACGGTCTAAATAATACTGTGACAGGCAATTTAAACGTTCGTCAAATTTGGTTCTAACAACTTCTTTTTCACATAATTCAATATGCTTTTTTAAATATTTAATATAACGATTTTGCAATAATTGATTGTCAAGCATGTTCAAAAGTGGCGGTGTCATTGTCATTGTTAAACGAAACTTTACCCCTTCTTCTTCTAGTTTTTGAAGATCGGAAGAGCGTCGTGTAGGGAAAGAGTGTAGGTTATAGTGT
>CAMSEX010000124.1 GCA_947057875.1 uncultured Clostridium sp. | reverse complement strand
TTCAGGAAGTTTTAGTATGGGAACACAAAATGTAACTTTGTATGCTGTGTGGGAAGCTTGGCCATTGGCAACTGAAACTATATCTGCAACAAATTATGGTAACAAAGTAAGTTATACAGCAAATGGAGTAAGTGATTGGCAAGTGTTTTTGAATGATGGAAGTAATGTGTACTTGATTTCAAGTGATTATGTGCCAAGTAGTGGAATGAAAATGACAAGTGATGTTACAAAAATGGAGGGAAGTGATTATAAAGTAAAGGGAAACAGCCGAGATGGATTGCTAAATTGGTTGAAAGTATCGGATAATTGGGAAAGTTATAAAACAAATTATGTAGATATTGCAACAGGAGCACCAACAAAAGTGCAATTTGTAGAGAGTTATAATGCTAAATATGGAACTTCTTTTTCAAGTGGTTTAAATGGTGATTCTGACCAATTTACAATAACTAATAATGTAGCGCCGTATATGGTTAGCGATAAAGATGCCGATTTTAGATTAGCATCAGAAAATAGTGTAAATGTTCGTGGTATTTGGGTAGTACAAAAAAGTGGATTAGTAACTGGAAATAGTGACTATGCAACAATGATTGGAATCCGTCCATTGGTTCGATTGAAGTCTAATATCAAAATGAACTGGAATGGAACAGCTTGGGATTTGAGTGAATAAAGATTAATAAAGGAAGGACATTGAGTCCTTCTTTTACTTTTTCAAGTGAATTTTTAATTCATTTATTATTGACAAAGCCAAAATATTATTTTATAATAAAATTACTTTTAGAAAATGACCTCGTCTCGCCAAAAATAGAGATGAGGATTTTTATTTGTGAGGTAGGAAAATGAGAGAGAATAATATCATGCGAAAAATCATTGAGGAAGTTTGCCAAGAAAAAGGGATTGAGAGGACAAATCTTTCTTATGATTGGATTATTATTTTAAAAAAAGGCAATCTGGAGAAAAAAATAGTAAATTATAGGTTTCATTTGAATGAAAAAAGGGCAACAGAATTGACCAATGATAAGTATGCAACTTATGTTTTGTTAGATTATTATGGAATTCCAATGATCCAGCATGAAGTGCTATTTAATAGTGAAATGATGCCAGATTGGGCGCATGCTAATGCAGGTTTCAATATTTTAAGAAATCATAAAAAAGCAGTCATTAAGGCAAATGATTCCTTTCAAGGCAAGGATGTTTATTTGTGTGAGCAAGAGGACCAAAAGTTGCAAATTGTAAAACAGCTTTTTGCAGAAGGAAAAGAGATGCTAACTGTTTGTCCTTTTGTGGAGATAGAATATGAATATCGAGCGATTTTTTTGTATGGAGAAATAATCTATCTTTACAAAAAACAAAAACCATTTGTTATAGGAGATGGAAAATTAAGTTTAAAGGAGTTAATCGAAAGAGATGTTGTCTATTTAACAGAACCTGTTCAGGATTTGGATTTGAGAGAGATTCCGACAAAAGGAGAAAAAGTAATTGTGGGATGGAAACATAATTTGAGTAATGGAGCTATTCCGATTTTGATTGATGAAACAGATTTATATTATGAAACAATCAAAAATATGGCTGAAAAAGCAGGAAAGGCGCTAGATTTGAATTATGCTACTGTGGATATTGTGGTAACCAAAAAGCAAGAAGTACTGGTTATGGAAGTTAATTCAAATGTATGTATTAGCAAGTTTTGTCAGCTTGTTCCAAATGGTTTTGAAATTGGAAAAAAAATATATGCAAAAGTGATAGACAAATTTTTTGAGAATTGATATAATCCAAATAAAGGGGAGAATAATAATGAAATTAAACAAAAAAGTTTGGATGGCGATATTTTTTGTGGGAATATTGCTTTTATTGGAAAATTGTTCTTATGCAGGAACACAAGAATTGAATTCACTTGATTATGCAGCTCAACTAAATAGTGATGGTAGTATGGATGTGGTGGAAACTTGGGATATTCATATTCGTGAGACGAATACGTTATTTAAAGATTTTTATCTGGATGAAAATAAATATTCTGGAATTACTAATGTGAAAGTGAAGGATTTAGATACAGGAAAGGATTTGACAGAAATTAGCACAGAAATGTATCATGTGACAAAAAATTGCTATTATGGTTTGCAAACTTCATATAATCAATTTGAAATTGCTTGGGGTGTAGGATTGGATAATTCTTCAGCAACGAAAAAGTATCAAATTTCGTATACAATAGAAGATGCTATTACAGTGCATGAGGATTGCAGTGAATTATATTGGCAATTTATTGGCACAGATAATGCGATTCCAGCCAAAAAAGTAACAGGAAAAATTTTGCTGCCAGAAGCGGTTAAAGAAGCAGAAAATTTAAAAATATGGGCACATGGACCACTAAATGGCGAAATTCATAAAACATCCAATCGTGAAGTCACATTTATGGTGGAAGATTTTAGACCAGAGACAATGTTAGAAGTCAGAGTTATTACAGAGGAAAATTTATTTGGACAAAGCATAAAATATTCTTATCAAGATGCTTTGGAACAAATTATGAAGGAAGAAAAAATATGGGCAGAGCATGCAAATCAACAGCGAAATAGAGACAAAATATTAACTTGTGTGATTGTTTTGGTTGGTGTTTTCTATATTTTCAAAATGATAAAATATGTAAAAATCCTAAACTCAATTTTGAAGGAGCAACAAAAGTTTGATATTGGTAAATACTTTCGTGATATTCCTCGAAAGGAAAGCGCCACACCAGCAGAGGCAGCATTTTTGCTCAGACCCTATAACGAATCTTCTGTGTTTTCTGCAACTCTGTTACAATTATGTTTGAAAGGTTATATATCTTTTGATACAGAAAATGTAAAAAATATCAAAATTAATTTGCGAAAAAAAGAAAGCATTGATTTGAAATTAAGTGAGAAAAACATCTTAGAGTTGTTGCAAGAAATTGCTGGTATTTCTAATGAATGTTTGACAATGGAAGATATTAAAAAATTTGCCCAAAAGCACTATAACAAATTTGGAAATATGATGAAAGAAATACCGAAAGGTGCCAAGAAATTTTATCGAGGGATTGATTATTATGACACCAAAAAAGAAAAAATAGTAAATCAATATGGAATGAAGATGGCTCTTTATATAGTAGGAATAATCATTCTTATGTCTGCGGCTAGTTTTATAGTTACTCCATTGATTGTGGTAATTGTGGCAGAATGGTTGATTTGTACGATTATTTTGGGAATTGTATCAAGCAAGGAAGATTGTTTGACACAGCCAGGAAAAATAGAAAAACAGCAATGGAAAGGTTTGAAAAATTACATGATTGATTTTTCAATGCTAAAGGATAGGGAAGTTCCTGATTTAGTTTTGTGGGAACAATATTTGGTGTATGCGACTGCTTTTGGTATTTCTGAAAAAGTAGTAAAGCAGCTAAAAGTGGTATATCCGCAGTTGCAAGATTTGGATAGTAACACCTACATGTATTTGTATTTGATG
>CAMSEX010000123.1 GCA_947057875.1 uncultured Clostridium sp. | reverse complement strand
GAAACCAAACTAGAAACAGAGTCTTTTACTTTTGAAGTTGCCTTTTTTATATTACCGGTTAAAGAAGTAAATTCAGTATCGTTTTTCAATTCTTCATTAAAATTACTTAAAACACTCTTACCAAAATCTGTCACTTGTTTTAATATAGATTTTATTTTTCGTTTAAAACCTATATTAAATCCTTCAAGGAAGAATACTCCCATTTTATTAGTTGCTTTTGATGGAGAATGTTCATCTAAAGAGTTTTGAAAGGCTTTTAAGACAGCACCACCAAAAGCTCCAACGGCCGAAAGTACCTTTTTTTGTTTTTCTTTATTATTAATTCCTTCGGCAGTTCCTTCGATTAAATTACCACCACCATCAATACCAATCTGCTTAGTACCATCCATAACCTTTTTTATTGCTTCATTCAAAGTTTCAGTAGCTTCTCCAACATCGATATACCCTTTAGAAATATTAGCGGCTAATTCTTCGTGAATTTGAACACCCATTTCTTCAGCCTCTTTTATTTTATCCTTAAAATCAATTGCCGACTTCAAATGATTATTTGCTTGTTCTAAAGTGATATACCCTTCTTTAATATTTGTAGCTAGATCATCAGGAATTTGCAAGCCAACACTATCTATTTTAGCCAACAAGTCATCATATTCTATTTTATCCTTTAAAACTTTATTAGCTTGCTCTACGGTTATAGAACCCTCTAATATCCCCTCAGCCAAATTTTGTGGTATTGTTTGTCCTTCCTCAATCATCTTTTGGACTGTGTCGGATAAATCTATAACACTTTTTACTTCATCAATTGCTTGTTCAATCGAAACTTTCCCATCTATCACACCTTGGCTAATATATGTCGGAATTTGTTTACCAACTAACTCTGCCTTACTTAAAGCTTTATCAAATTTTATTAACGATTCTATATCAGATACTTTTTCAGGAATTGCATAATTACCTTCTTGCATACCCTTAGCGATAGATTCAGGAATACTCTCGCCTAATTCCTTACATTTTTGATTAAATATCACAAATTTTTTTTCTATTTCAGCTTGGTTAAAAGCATTTTCTGCATATTTCTCAGTCTTAGCATACTCTTTATTAAGACTTTCCAGATTATCTTTTTGTGCTTTTAGAGAAGAGTTGCTCTCATCTAATGCTTCCTTCAATTTTCTTTCTGCTTCTAAAGCATTGACCCAATCTTGTTTTATTGAGAGATAATTCGCATCACTTGTCGAAGTTGAATAATGTAATTTTTCTAATTCTTTTCTCTCTTTTATGGCCTTATTATATTCTTCTTGTACTTTTTTATTTTGCTCCGTAGCCTTTTGAATCTCCAATTCTTGTGCAACTATATCTTGAGCAATAGAAGTTAATTGGGATTGAGCAGCTTTGGCTTTTAGAAGTTCTTTTTGTGCTTCAATTTGATTTTTGATAGCTTCTGTAGTTTGATTTAAAATGTCTTTTTCCTTATCATATTCTAAATTTAAATTTGGCATTAATTGGTTTAATTGTTCTACTAAGCCCGCCATCATTTCTTTTTGAGCATTAGTTTTATTTTCTACGCTTTCCAAATTAACTAATTTCTGATAAAGAATATCAATTGTTCCATTTTCAACTTCTATGCTTTCCAAACTAGCTTCTCTAGCCTTTGCATTTTCTTTAATAGATTCTGTTAAGGCTTCCTGTTCTTCTTTTAATTTTTTTACTTCCTGATATTCTTCTATATTATTCTCTTGGCATTTTTTACTCCATTCAGTCAATTTTTTATATCCAACTACTAATAGTTCGATAGCAATTGTTGCGGCGCCTATTGGATTCGCTTTTAACGCTGCACTAAATCCTTTTGTTGCAATTGTCCCAGCATTAGTAGCAATAGTATTTGCTTTTTGTGCAAGTGTCATATTTTTAGTGACATTCGTAGTTAGTTTTATTTCTCCACTTGCCATTTTGAAATTTTTCCCGAGGTCGATTATCTTATTGCCAAAATCGTTTATTTTTTTTACAGCAAAGGCATTTATCATTAATTTTGTAGTTTTAATTACTATATCACTATTATTTAATAGCCATTTAAAACCTTGTAAAATGGTATCAAAACTTTTTCCTACTTTTTCACCAAATTTACTCCAATCAACACTATTTGCCCAATCCTTAAAGTTTTTCGCTCCTTCTCGTAATGAAGGTTTTAATTTTTCATAAATAGAAATTTGAATACTTTCAATAGTACTTTCAACATTAACTAAATCTCCATTTAAATCATCTTGCATTATTTTTGACATTTCTTCTGCAGCACCATTACTGTTTTCTATTGCTTTTGTTAGTTTTTCGTAATCAGATGGAGCGGCATTTACAATTGCAAGTAATCCACTCATTGCTTCTGTCCCTGCTACTGTTTTAGCGAGATTAATTTGTTCTTGTTCATTTAATTTGGAAAAAGCTTTCTGCATATTCTCAATAATGTCTCTTAAAGGTCGCATCGAGCCATCTGCGTTAGTAATTTCTACACCCACTTTTTTTAAAGCAGATTGACAGCTTGATGTATCAGTTGATAAACGTTGCAATATAGAACGAAGCGATGTACCTGCTTGACTCGCCTTAATTCCTGAATTAGCCATTAAACTTATAGCGATTGCGGTATCTTCCATACTATACCCTAAAGCCCCTGTTACTGGAGCAACATATTTAAATGTTTCTCCCATCATCTCAACATTCGTATTGGCATTTGATGCGGAAGATGCCATAATATCCGCAAGTTTGCTTGCATCTTTTGTACTATATCCCATTGCAGTTAAGGCATCTGTAACAATATCAGAAGTAGTCGCAAGATCTGCACCACTTGCGGCTGCTAAATTTAAAACCCCATCTATTCCATTAAGCATTTCTTCAGTTTTCCATCCAGCCATCGCCATATAATTAAATGCATCTGCGACCTCACTTGCACTAAACTTTGTACTAGCTCCCAATTGTTTTGCTTTATTTTTTAAAGATTCAAATTCTTCTGAAGTCGCTTTAGTAAGAGCTTTAACTTGTGACATAGAACTATCAAACGTTTTTCCGACCTTGATGGTTTCTTGCACAAGCTCTTTTCCAGCAGATATCATTTTTCTAATTCCATCTGCTACTAAAGAAGCTAAGGCACTCTTCATTATAGTAAAGCCTTCACTTGTTTTATCTGAGGCAACACGCATTTCATCTAATACTTCATCAACTGTCTTCCCAGATTTTGCGGCTAATTTTTCAGCATCAGTAATATTATCTAAAGAGACCTCTAATTTTTCCATTTCTCTTTCAGTTTTTTTAATAGTCGCTTCTTGATTATTCAAAGTAACAGTTAAATCTGTTACTTGCTTTTTCATTTGCATTTCTGCTTTTTCTGCCTCAGTTAATTCTTTTTTCAAATCTTTTACTTGTTTTGAATTTTCACCATATTCAATTTTGGCTTTTTCAAGTGCCTGTTTTAAAAGAATTATCTCGTTTGTTGCTTCTTTTTCAGCAGATCGGAAGAGCGTCGTGTAGGGAAAGAGTGTAGGTTATAGTGTA
>CAMSEX010000122.1 GCA_947057875.1 uncultured Clostridium sp. | reverse complement strand
ATGACGAGAGGTGACTGGAGTTCAGACGTGTGCTCTTCCGATCTGGAAATATATTAGTAAGACAAAGAGGAACAAATGTACATCCAGGAACGAATGTTGGAAAAGGAAGTGACGATACTTTATTTGCTTTGGTAGATGGAAATGTTAAATTTGAGAAAAAAGCAAGTAAAAAATTCGTTAGTGTTTATCCAGTAGCACAATAAATTTTTAAGAAATTAAAGAAAGAGAACGCTTGAAAAGGTGTTCTTTTTTGTATAGGACTGTTGAATTATTCTTTTGAATATGATATACTTAGGGTGGAAATTAAAAATAAGTAAGGAAAAAAGATGTTTAATTTAGAAGAATTAGAAAAAGTAAAGCAAAAGGCATTAGAAGAGCATATCCCAATTGTTATGGATGATACGTTAGAGGAAATTAAGAAGATTTTAGAGCAAGAAAAGCCACAGAGAATTTTGGAGATTGGAACAGCGGTTGGTTATTCAGCTAGTCAATTTATATATTTTGCACCAAAGGCAATTGTGGATACAATTGAACTTGACGAACAAAGAGCCAAAGAAGCAACCCAAAATGTAAAGAAAATTGGAATTGAGGATAAAGTCAATATTTTGATTGGAAATGCAGTCGAGATTTTGCCGAGCTTGCAAAGTGAATATGACATGATTTTTATTGATGCCAATAAAGGAAAATATCCATTTTTTTTGCAAGAGGGAATTCGCTTAGTAAAAAATAATGGTTGGATTATTGCGGATAATATTTTGTATAAAGGTTATGTAATGAGTGATTATAATAAGCATAAACAGAGAACGGCTGTAAGGCACTTGAGAGAATACATTCAAATGGCGCAGGAAAACGAAATATTAGAAACTCAGATTTTAGAAGTGGGAGACGGATTGGCGATTAGCCGAGTAAAAAAGGATTGACTTCATGAAAAAAATGTAGTAAAATGTCGACAGAGTGAATATACTATCAATATAAAATCCATAGAAAAGGAATGAAAAATTATGAAAATAGACGATAGCGAAGAATATGTAATGACTTTGATTATGGCAGCTCGGAAAAGGTACTAGAATGAATAGTAAGAAATCAAAATTGGTACATAAAATTTATGACAAAGAATTAGTCAGACGTGTTGTTGATTTGGCTAAAAAAATTGGCTCAGATGAAATTGTTGCTGTTGTTGGGCATTTGAAAGAGCAAGTGCAAGAGGTTTTAGGAGATGAAGTACAATATGCTTTTCAAGAAGAATTGCTAGGTACAGGTCATGCTGTGATGCAGGCAAAAAAATATTTTGAAGGTAAAAAAGGAAAAGTGGTCATTTTGTATGGCGATGTTCCAATTATTCGACCAGAAACTTTGAAAAACTTGATTTCAAAGAGTATCAAAAATAAGGAATATGCGACATTGCTAACTGCCATGTATGAAAATCCAACTGGTTATGGTAGAATTATTCGTGATGAGGGTGGCAATATCAAAGGAATTGTGGAAGAAAAAGACGCGGATCCATTGCAAAAAAAACATATTAAGGAAATTAATTCTGGTATTTATTGTTTTGATATTGAGGAATTATTTAGAGCAATTGATAAAATTAAGCCAAACAATGCGCAAGGCGAATATTATTTGACAGATGTCATTCGCATTATGAATGACGAAGGTTTAAAAACTGGTGCTGTGATTGTAGAGGACAATACCGAGATTTTGGGTGTAAATGACCGTGCTCAATTGGAACTTTTGACACGTGTTCTTCGTATGAGAATTAACAGTTTTCACATGAAAAAAGGAGTGACAATCGAAGATGCCCAAACGACTTATATTTATGATGATGTCAAAATTGGCATGGATACAGTTATTCATCCGAACACGATTATCAAAAGTGGTGTGACCATTGGAGAAAATTGCGAAATTGGACCAAATGCATTTATCCGTGAAGGTTGCGAAATTGGCAATGCTGTAAAAGTTGGAAATTGTGTGGAACTGAAGAAAACGAAAATTGCAGATAACACGAAAGTGCCACATTTGACGTATCTTGGAGATTGTCAAGTGGGAAGTGATTGCAATATTGGTTGTGGAACGATTACATGTAATTATACGCCAAATAAGGAAAAGTTTAAAACACAAATTGGAGATAACTGTTTTGTTGGCTCTAATGTCAATTTTGTGGCTCCTGTAAAAATTGGAAATGATGTTTTGGTGGCAGCAGGTTCAACAATTACGGAAGATGTTCCAGATGCAAAAATGGCGATTGCAAGAGAACGTCAAGTTGTAAAAGAAAAGAAGAAATAAAAATCAAAAAATAACAAGAATGCCTTGTTATTTTTTTGTATCTATTATATAATGTACAAAATGAAAAGTGTACTTTTGGGCTACACAAAAACAAAGGAGAAATACAAATGAAGCAAAAATATTATAATGATGGAATGGTGGGAAATGGAAAATTGACAGCAAGTTTTAGTAAAACAGGAGAATTACTAAGATTATTTTATGGGGCAGTGGATTACAAACAATTTATTGAGCAATTTGATGTAGGTGTCAAAATTAATGATTCTGCTATGGTATATTTGCATAATGATATCAATAATTTGTATAGCCAAAAGTATATCAAAGATACGAATATTTTGCAAACAGAAATCTTAAACACCTATTTTAATTTGCAAATCATTCAGACAGATTTTGTGCCAATAGAGGAAAATATTTTAGTTAAAAACTATCGATTTATTAATCAAAGTAACCGTGATTTGCGTGTCAATTTATTAGCTTACTCAAAAGTGCTTACAAGCATAAATAATGACACTTGCGGTTTTTTCAAAGATGATTGCTTAATCCAGTATAACCATGATTACTCTTTTTGTATTTTTGCAAAAGAAAAACCAATGTCTTATCAAATTAATAATGTGCAATCTAATATTATGGATGGCATTATTGGTGGCAAAGATTATATTGGAATGTCGCCAGATTCGGCAATTGCTTATGATTTGAAACTCATTCATCCAGGCGAAGAAGTCAATCTAAATTTGTATATTTATGTAAATGATAACAAAGAAAAATGTTTGCTTAATGAATTAGATACTGAAATTGCGCGTATTCGCAAAATTGATATTGTAAAACAATATGAAGATACTAAAAAATATTGGAGAAAAGTGATAAAAGATTACGACAAATTCAATTTTGAAAAAAAGCAAGTGGATAGTCGTATTGAAAAAATTTATAAGCGCAGTATATTGTTATTTTCACTTCTTACCAATCAAGAAACAGGTGGGATTTCAGCAGGTATGGAAGTGGATGAGGGCAAAACTAAGTGTGGTAGATATTCCTATTGTTGGACAAGAGATGCGGTTTTTGTGACACGTGCGATGGATGTTTTGGGCATGAAGGAAAATGTGGAGAAATTTTATCATATTTTTTGTAAGAAAACGCAAAGTAAAACAGGAAGGTGGCAACAACGTTTTTACACAGATGGCAGATTGGCTCCTTGCTGGGGTTATCAAATTGACGAAACAGCAAGTGTAATTTTTGGGATTTATGAACATTTTAAAAAATATAAAGATAAAATGTTTTTGAAAAATAATTTGAAAATGTGTGAAAATG
>CAMSEX010000121.1 GCA_947057875.1 uncultured Clostridium sp. | reverse complement strand
ATCTTCTAGCATTGCATTCAAAAATGGTGCAAAATTTCTGCTCACGTTCGTAAATCTATCAGCATGCGTAATTCCAAGCTCTGGAAAACATTTCTGAAATGCTCTGACAATATTATCCATTGGCATATAAATACCATTTTGCTTCTCCGCTATCTTTTTACAAATCGTTGTCTTTCCTCCTCTTGATATCCCAGCTATCATCAAATGTTTTTTCATTTTTTCCCTCACTTTTTAACTTCAAATTTATTATACAAATAAACAAAAAAAATAGCAACAAAAAACGACATGAAATTACAAAATATTTCATGCCGTTTTTCTTATTCTCTTTCTTTGACCTGTTCGTCCTGCATTACACTTTTTTCTGTTGTTGGTTCTCCCAAAACAGTTTCCATTGCACTTTGAATTCTAGTTTCCAAACCACTTTGTTTTTCAAGTTGCAATCTTGCAATTATCTGCAAATTTTCTTTAAATCCATATTTTTCAAATAACTCTGGATGCACTCCTTTTAATGTCCTAGAACATTCCAAAAGTTCCATTAATTGATTTGGATTATCAAACTCCATTTTTCCTTCTCTTGTATGTTGCCTGCTCAGAAACAAACCAATATCTGCCATACTCCTTAATGCATGACGAGAAGCTTCGTCATTTACTAAAGCTCTTCCTTCTTGCGAAGCCTCATAACTATCTCTGCAAATTCCATAAACAAAATTATTTTCCGAAATGCCACATCTCACAAAATCTTGTGAACGAATATCCCACATCTCTTTTAAAGTATCTTGATTGATATCGTACCCTTCTTGCACATATTTTGCTCCCAATAAAAACACATTTGTCATCTCAAAAGCATTCGGATCTTTTGCCCATTCTTCTTTTTCTCGATTTTCTCTAATCCAATTTACAATTCCTTCACTTCTGCTATTGAATTCTTCTGGATAAATATTTTGACTTAAATTTCTATACTCCATTATAATATTCCTTTCTTGATTTTAAGAATATTATTTGCAATTTAGAAATTTATTTCCCAACAATTTCTGGCAAAAAATTTTTTAATTTAGCCTTCGTCTGCTCATATCCTTGCTCATACAATTCGTCAACCTTTCGCCAATCCAAAAGCCCCACATTATCATGCTCAATTGGCAACAAATAATCCGTTCCGTCCCACTCATAACGAGCCAATTCGTGACACAAAATCCCAAACGATTTATCCAAAATTTGAACCACATTGTCACAACATTTCTTTTGAGATTTATCCACAAACACAATACTAATCACTTTATCTGCCCCTATCCTTTTCGTCTCACGCCATGGCAAATTTTCCGCCAAACCTCCATCCACCAAAAGCGTATTGCGATATTTACATGGGCAAAAAACCCCCGGATAACTGCAACTTGCCTGCACCGCAATTCCAATATCTACATTATTAATATATTTGATATTTGCTTCATTTTTGATTTGTCCACCAGAATGAAACACATACAACTCCTCTGTATAAACATTGACTGTCGGAATAATCAGCTTTCTCGGCACTTGGTTAATATTCTGAATGCCTTTTGCGCCACATAACTTATGCGCAAAATTATAAATTGATTTTCCACTATTTAAGCCAGTTAGCTTGATTTTTCCACTCTTTACAAAATTTTTACTTACATTCCAAACATTATGCCAATCCCAATACCCTATTTTTTTAGCATATTTTTTGAAAGCATGATAAATCTCGTCTGTTGTATAACCGCAAGCATACAATGTTGCAACAATACTTCCTGACGATGTTCCAGAAATATAATCAAAATGAATTCCAGCTTCCTTAAAAGCCTTAATAGCACCTACATGCGCAACCCCTTTGATGCCTCCACCAGCCAAACATAACCCTAATTTCATAAAAAACTCACCTAAAATATCATATTCTAGGTAAGCCCTCATCGCTACAAAATTTTTATATCGTCTGTTGAATTTGCAATTCGCCAATTTGTTCTGGTTCGTTATTCTCATTGTAATACACAACCATATCTTTATCTTCTATTCTCTCCAATTTAAATGTCCCCGCATTTTGGGTTTCATTTTCGTCTTTCAATTTGCTAACATCAATATCATAAACACCCTCTACAAAATTTCCGTTTTCGTCATGCGTTTCTATAATAATCAAATTTTGCTTCAAAAACTCAATTACCACATCACGATTATACAAATCCGAAATATTTTGATTATTTTCTTTTGCCACATTGTTGAGTTCAATAAATTTTTGTGTCACTTTATAATTAATTTTCTCCAAAACATCTTCTTTGCTAAACTCTGTTTCCACTTCTGCTACTTTATTCAACATACCATTTTTGCCAATCACTTTGTTAATCAAAACCCCTGCTGCAGCAATAATGATAATAATGACTAAAACTAATACTTGATATGCTAGTCCATCTTCTTTCAACATTTGAATTTTTCCTTTCCACAAAAAACTTCACTTTTGTATTTTACTATCTTTTTTGACAAAAATCAAGTAAATTTTTCCAAATTTCTTGACTTAACATAAAAAATATGGTATAATAAATATATAATAAGTTGTAATGTCAACATTTTTAGAAGGAGGTGGTTACATGACATTATTTGATATGCAACTTCAGGAAGCAATAGAAACCGCCAAACAAAAAGGTCATCCTTACATTGTGGCTTTTCCAGTAGAGCGAAATTTGGATGAAATCTTAACACTTGAACCTTTGGCTCGGCTTGATTTAATTCAACACAAAGCAAGTCGTATCACTGGAAACGGATATTTTGCTGTTTTCGGCAAAATTGAAGATTTCTCAAAAACTTATCAGAGAGCTTTCTCAAAAAAATGTACAGAATTGCACAAAGAACTTCAGTTTGAAAGTTATTAATTTGTATTCTGTGCAAAAGGCAGCTGATATCGCAAGACATCAGCTGCTTTTTGCAATTCTTTCTTCTCCCACAATTTCTTCAAATTCCTGCAAAATCTCATTCGTCATAAAAATACCGCCACATGGCTTTGCTCTTCCTTCTTGCACAATTTCTAGCCTTGTATTGGCTCGGTCACCACAGAAAAACTTAATTGCACCACGCAGTCTTTCTTTTGTTTCCTCTGGCAAATCCGTCACATCAATCGAAATACATGTAATACTTTTTGGTTTTTCATCCACAGAAACTGTATTCCCATTCAAATCCCCAATTTTACTTGCCACAATTTTGACATCTTCATCCTCTCGAATAGACAATCTTCCTTCCACTAACACAACATTTTCCTCAATCAAAGCATTTTGTGAAAGATGGTAAACACTATCAAACACAATAAGTTCCGCTGTGCCATACAAATCCTCCACAGTTACGAAAGCCATAATCGTATTATTTCTTGTAAACTTCTTTTTAATCTTTGTAATAATTCCAGCAAACTTAACATTTTGATTATCCTTGTAATCCAACGTTTTCCCAAACTCTTCCAAATCTTGGTTAATTTTCATCATATTCAAAGTATTGATATTCGTTGTTTTCTCCAACAACTCTCGATATTTTTCAAGCGGATGCCCAGAAATATAAACACCAATCATTTCTTTTTCCAAACTTAGCAATTCTTTTTCCTCAAACTCTGGCCTTTGCTCAAATTTATATGTTTTTGCCTGAAGCTCCTTTTCCTCATC
>CAMSEX010000120.1 GCA_947057875.1 uncultured Clostridium sp. | reverse complement strand
CTATAACCTACACTCTTTCCCTACACGACGCTCTTCCGATCTATTTTCAATTTTTTATGTATTTTTCAATTTCTTTCCAAACTTTTTCTGTATAAATTTTCCTCTCAGCAGAAAACGGTAAAATGGTGCTGTATGAGATCCCTAAAAACTGTTTGATTTTCTCAACTTCTGTCTCTACTTTTGTAACAGCAATTTTATCAGCTTTATTCGTCACAACCATAAATGGCAAATTAGAGCGCAAAATATAATCATACATCAGCAAATCGTCTTGTGTTGGCTCATGACGAATATCAAGCAAATGTACGACTAACGCAATATTTTCACGCTTTTGCAAATATTCTTCAATATAATTTCCTGAAATAATTTTTTCTTGTTTGGACATTTTACTATAACCATAACCTGGCAAATCCACAAAATAAAATAAATCGTCAATATTATAAAAATTAATTTGTCGTGTTTTTCCTGGTGTATTACTTGTCCTTGCCAAACTTTTTCGATTTAGCATGGTATTAATAAAAGAAGATTTTCCTACATTCGATTTTCCCACTAACACAATTTCTGGCAAGTTCTCTTTTGGATACTGTTTTGGTCCCACTGCTGATATTTCAAATTTTGGATTTCTAACAATCATAATTTTCTCCTTTATCTCAAATATTTTTTCAAAAAAACTTGGAAGAAATTAATATCTCTCATTTGTTCTGGATGCCATTGAACTGCTAAAATATTGTCTTTTTCTATTGCCTCAACAATCCCATCTTCGCTAATAGCAGTTATTTTAAAATCTTGTGCAACTTGCTTAATTGCCTGATGATGAAATGAATTCACTAATATTTCTGGCTCATCACAAACATCCGCTAAAAACGAATCTTTTTCAATTCTAATTTTATGCTTTTTTTCTTTTAAGTTATGATTTTCAATATTTTGATATAGACTTCCCCCAAAAAACACATTGATTTCTTGTATCCCAGCACAAATTCCCAAAATCGGTTTTCTTTGTTCTATAAAAATTTTCATAATTTTGGCACTCTCCGCATACTCATCAATTTTGAAATTTGTTTTTTTACAAATTTTTTCTCCATAATATTGTGGATGAACATCATTTTCGCTTCCTGTTACAATTAATCCATCACACATTTGGGCTATTTCTTCAATATTTTTCCCTGACATAATTGGAAATAATATGACATTTAATTCCTCAAATATATCTTTAAAATATTTTGTTAAAAAATATCTTTCAAAAAAAAATGGCTCTTTTTCTTTAACCGTTTCATATCGTTCTATAATTCCTATTACCATAAAATTCTCTCCTTCACAATTTAATAAATTGTAATATATGTTATTTTACAAAACATTATAAATCAAAATAGTTAATATAAAACCACTTTTTTATCTGTTTTTTTATATTCAATACTTCTCAATAACAAGTTCTTTTTACATTTTACCACAAATTTCAAAAAAAGAAAGTCATTTTTGAGATTTTTTTTATAAAATTTACATAACATTAATTTTTTGCTTTACTTTTTCCAAATTTTGTGATATACTATTTTTCGACATTAAGAGATAAAATTTATTTTGAAGATGAAAAGGAGGAATAAAATGAAAGCCTTAATTAGTGTATCTGACAAAACTGGCATTATCGAATTTGCCAAAGAATTAGAAGGTCTTGGTATTGAAATCATTTCAACTGGTGGAACCTATAAAAAACTAAAAGAAGCCAACATAAATGCTATCGAAATTTCTGATTTAACAGGATTTCCAGAATGTTTGGATGGACGTGTAAAAACCCTACATCCAAAAGTCCATGCAGGAATTTTGGCAATGCGAAGCAATCCAAATCATATGAAGCAATTGGCTGATTTGAATGTTGATACTATTGATTTTGTTGTTGTTAATTTGTATCCATTTAAACAAACTATTCTAAAAGAACATGTTTCACGTGAGGAATGTGTTGAAAATATTGATATTGGTGGTCCAACAATGCTTCGTTCTGCTGCAAAAAATTATCAAGATGTAACTGTCATCACAGATCCTACAGATTATGAAAAAGTTTTAACTGAATTAAAGGAAAGCAAAAAAGTATCTCTTGATACAAAATTTTACTTAATGCAAAAAGTCTTTGAACATACTGCAAACTATGATGCCATGATTTGCAATTACATAAAAAACGAACGTGCTGATCATTCATATCCTGCTACTCTTTCTTTAACATTTGAAAAAGTACAAGAAATGCGTTATGGTGAAAATCCACATCAAACTGGCTGTTTGTATAAAGAAGTTGGAAAATGTGAAGGTTCACTAGTTACAGCAAAACAATTAAATGGCAAAGAGTTATCTTTTAACAATATCAATGACACCAATGGTGCCTTAGAACTTCTAAAAGAATTTGACGAACCAACCATTGTTGCTTGTAAACATGGAAATCCTTGTGGAGTTGGTAGTGACAACGATATTTACAAAGCTTGGAAAAAAGCATACTCTGCTGATAACATGTCCATTTTTGGTGGCATTGTTGTTTTGAATCGTGAAATCACAGAAGAAATTGCAAAAGAAATGTCAGAAATGTTTTTGGAGGTTATTGTTGCTCCTTCCTACACAGAACAAGCTCTAAAAACATTACAAAAAAAGAAAAATGTTCGTGTTTTAGAACTACCAGAAATCACTGTAAAACAACCTGAAAATTCATATGATATCAAAAAAATCAATGGTGGCATTATTGTTCAAACCATTGATGCAAAATTGCTAGATGACTATGAAGTTGTAACAGACCGTGCTCCAACTGAAAAGGAATTGGAAGATTTGATGTTTGCTTGGAAAGTTGTCAAGTTTGTGAAATCCAACGGAATTGCACTTGCTAAAGATAAGCAAACCGTTGGTATTGGTCCTGGACAAGTAAATCGAATCTGGTCAACCAAACAATGTGTAGAACATGCGAAAGAATTAATAAGCGAAACTGCAACACAAAACGCAGTATTAGCCTCAGATGCTTTTTTCCCATTTGACGACTGCGTGGAAGCTGCTCATGCAGCAGGAATTACTGCTATTATTCAACCTGGCGGTGCCAAAAAAGATCAACTTTCAATTGACAAATGCAATGAATATGGCATGAGTATGATTTTCACTCACATGAGACATTTTAAGCATTAAGCTAAATTTTAAGTGCTAGATAATCTCTAGCACTTTTGGTTATATTTTGTCAGAGAAATTTTTCAAAAAATGATATTTTAATCTTCTAGCAAAAAAGAGACCCGTTTTCACGAATCTCCCTTTATTTTTATTCCCTAATCTACAATTAATTCTTCTCGACCTGCGCCTGTTCCAATAAATTTGACTGGCACACCAACAAGTTCCTCAATACGACTTAAATACTTTTTCGCATTTTCTGGCAAATCTTCACGTTTTTTTATGTTTGAAATATCTCCAAAATTCCCCTCAAATTCCTCATAGACTGGTTCACATTTTGCCACATAATCTGGATTAGTAGAAAATCTCATATCCTCTACGCCATCATGTCGATATGCAACACATAACTTAATTTTATCCAATTTTCCAATTGTATCCAAATGATTCATCGCAAGTCCTGTCATTCCATTTAACATGACAGCATATTTCAAAGCAACTGCATCTAGCCAACCACAACGACGAGGTCTTTTCGTTGTCGTTCCATATTCATGTCCCAATTCCCTTATCTTATCGCCAATTTCACTAGCCTCTTCTGTCATATATGGCCCATTTCCCACTCTTGACGAATAGCCTTTTAAAACGCCATACACTTCATTCATATATTTGCTACCTATTCCACTACCTGTTGAAAT
>CAMSEX010000119.1 GCA_947057875.1 uncultured Clostridium sp. | reverse complement strand
CTAGTAACTTTGCCACAGTCAAGAAGAAAGCCAAACGTATTATCCAATATACTTTTACGATTGAGTTTTTTGGGGCTTGGCTTTTGGCATTTCGTTTTGTGCCAATTTATGGTATGGCACAAGGTTTGTGGATGAGTGTATTTCATTCTGTTTCAGCTTTTTGTAATGTTGGAGCAGACATTATTGGAACTAGCAGTTTTGCTAGTTTTAGAAGTGATATTTATCTCAACATTATTTTGATGATATTAATGTTTTTAGGCTCTTTAGGTTTTTTTGTTTTGGAGGATTTAACAACTTGGTTTTGTACAGGAAAGAAGAATAAAGGGAATACGCAATCCAGAATTATTGTTGATATGTCGATTAGTTTAGTGGTTATTGGAGTTTTTCTGATTAAAGTGTTTGACCCACAGCTGACGATTTTGGAAGCATTATTTGAAGTGGTAACGGCAAGAAATACAGGATTTTTTACGGTTGATATTAATAGCTTGCATGAAATCAATAAATTGCTAGTTAGTATGATTATGTTTATTGGTGGTGGTCCAGGTTCTAATGCAGGTGGAATTCGTGTTGTAGTACTTGCGATTTTGCTACTTACAACAGTTGCCAATATACGCGATAGAGAGCAAGTGGTGGCATATTATCGCAATATTAATGACAAGCTCATAAAAAAGGCAGTTGCCATTTTTATGATAGATGCTTTGATTGTATTTTTAGGTGTGATAGGTATTGCTTTAACAGAGCAGCAAAATGTGTTGGATACGGTGTTTTATGTAATATCGACTTTTTCCAACACAGGACTTTCGACATTTGATTTGACAACTTTGACTGATGTAGGAAAAATTTTGTCAATGATTATCATGTACATTGGAAGAATTGCGCCAATTACATTTGTGTCGCTTTTCACACCAATAGATCACAAAAAATCAGGCATCAAATATCCAGATATTGATTTGATGTTGTAAATTGAGGAGCAAAAAATGAAAAAATTAAAAAGTGAAAATCAAATTTTATGTATGTTAGCATTTTTAAGTTTGTCTATGGGATTATGGGAAAATTTTAGGCAATTATGGTTAGAAGATAATGGATTTTCAGTATTGCAAATTAGCCAAATAACAAGTCTTGGAACATTAGTAAGTGTTTTAGGAATTTTATTTGTATCGCAAAAAGTCACTTTAAATAGATTGAAAGGATTTATGTCATTTACCATTGTTGTAAAATTTTTTAATTTATTATTGTTGTACTCTCAAAATCATAGTCAATCTATGGTTTTGATGAAGGTATTGACTGCAATTGATATTACCACTTCGTATTTAATTGTGACGAGTATATATCCGCTGATTACAATATTTGTCAAAAATAATACAATTTACAGCAAAAGAAAATTGACAGAATATTTATTTCGTGATGTCGGAATTTTAGTTGGTGGATTTTTCATTGGAAAAACAGTTGTTGGAATTTTGGTTGATTATAATGTATGTTTATATATTTCAATTTTGTTTTTAGCATTTGCAATGTTTGTGATATTCAACATAAAAGTTTGTGCGCATCAGCAAGATAATGAAACTTCAAAAGTACCAATTTTGAAGTATGTAGCACAAGATAAAATCTTGAAAATATATTGCATTTATATATTGATAAGTTCGATTGCAATGGCAACTGGACTTGGCTTGAAAATGCTTACCTTAACCAATTATTTTCAGTTTTCAGAAAAAATTGCAACAAACTATTTAGTGGTTGTAGGATTAATTTGTGATTTAATTGGAATATTGGCACTTAAATATTTAACACCGAAAAATGATTACATAACGATTACGATTAAATTTGGCATTCGATTTTTCCTATATATTTTGGCCTTTGTGACAGATGACTTATTTGTTACCATGATTGCGATAACATGGTCCATTTTAATTGGTGCAGCCTATGAAAACATTTGTGATGGTTATTATATTAATAGTGTAGATAACGAGCATCAACTTTCTTTTACAAATTTTAGGTATATTGTTAAATATATTGGAGAAGCAATTGGAATTTTTTTCTGTGGCATGATGTATGAAAAAGGCTTAAAATATATGTTTGGTTTATCAGCATTTTTTATGATTTTTCAACTTTCACTTGCTTATCAACTAATTTATAGGAGAAAACATTTGAGAAAAAATATGCTACAAAAAATTCAGAAATATAATCATGAGAAGAAACATCAGTCAATCTGATGTTTTTTTGTAATATTATGTAAAAATTATTGACATTATTCGTTAAAAGGCATAATATATAATTATAGTTATTTATTATTCGCTAAAATGAACAATAAAACTAAGGAGGATAAAATGTCTTATTTAAGTATTAAAGAGATGGCTGAAAAGTGGAGGATTTCGGAAAGAAGAATTATGCGATTGTGTCAAGAGGATAGAATTCATGGCGCGATTAAAAATGGAAAAGTTTGGTGTATTCCAGAAGAAACGAAAAAGCCACTTGATAAAAGAAGCAAAATTTCAAGTTATATAAATGTTGAAAGAAGAGTAATGGTGGTCAATTTGAATACAGAAATTGGTTATTATTTATTGCCGTTGCTCAAAAAAGAGGGTTATGTTGTTGAGGGGATTTGCGAGGAAAAATCGAAAATAAATATACAAAAATTAGAAAATATCAAAATTTTGAAAACGGATTTTGAAAGTCGAGATAATTTAGAAAAAATGCTGAGAAAAACAAGTAAATACTATGATGGATTTATTTTTATTGATACAGATAAATCAAGTGAAACCTTTATCCGAAATAAAGAGTGGTTTGTCATTCAATTTGTGCACAAAATGGATGTAGAATCAAGTATTGTATTTGTGAATAATAAGCAAAACGCCAAAGTAAAATTGGAAGCAAAACTGGCTAAAAAATCAAAAGAAAAAAATGGAGTTAGAATGAATGCACTAAATTTAGATATTTCAGATGGATATCAAATTGTGCTAAATTTTGAACAAATAGCAGAAGATATATGTAGTTTGTTGACAGGTTTTAAGAATACGACTGGTGTGGCACTTACAACAGATGGTGGTTGTTTGGCATTTAATGAGGAAGGAAGAACAGAAAATTTAGAAACGGGAATTTTTTATCGAGTCATTGATTTTTATTTTAAAAATTTGAACCCAAAATCTCATTTGTGGTGTGCCTCTATGATGTTAGAAGATGAGTGGACAGAAGAACCGCTTGAGATGAATTTTAGAGTGGCAAATTTAGAAGCAGCTTATTTGCGGAGCCAATATAGAAAGAATTTTTATTTTTCCAAGAAGTGAAATGAAAAAATTTAAAAATAATAAAACATTGAAAATTTATACGCAAAGCAATATGAAAACGATGTTTGTCGATTATCATGAAATTTTAGAAAAGGAACCTGAGCTAATAAAAATTGTGGGAAATGGTTGGGATGGAATTGACCAAGATACATTGATTGTGGATTTGCCAGAGGAGAGTAAACAAAGAGGTTATATCAATATTAATTTAAAAGAAGTACAAAAGACATATCAATGTTTTCAGAAATTAAAAACATATGCACAAGATTTAAAGGAGGTTTTGAAATGAATTTAATTTATAAAAAAGTGGAAGAAAAAGATAAGCAACAATTATTTAATTTGATTGATATTGTATTGAGTAATTTAGAAAATCAAGAATATTTTATTCCTTATGAAGAATGGGAATTGAAAAGTATGTTTGATGAGAAAAATTATGCGTATTTGTATGGGGCATATGACCAAGATAAATTAGTCGGAATGGCTCAATTATACATTTAGATCGGAAGAGCACACGTCTGAACTCCAGTCACCTCTCGTCAT
>CAMSEX010000118.1 GCA_947057875.1 uncultured Clostridium sp. | reverse complement strand
TAATTAATATTTCTTATTTTGTTCTTGTTCGTATCACATTATTCGTTCTCGGGTCAAGTCTATAGGAATATATATCTAAACCTCCTAAAACATTATCTTGACCATATGGTTGTTTCATAGCGCCTTGATCAATATAAAAAGAATTTTTTTCATCTCTCCGTCTCCATTTCTCTAATTCCAGAAATTCTGGAAATTCTTTTTCATAGCTCATGTGATTTACCTCCTTAAAATAAATATCATAACTACTTTGCCAACATTCCTAATCTTAAATCTTAACATTTTTTATTATATCATATTACGAAAAATAAAGCAATAATAAATTTTTTTGTTTTAAGTTGTTAAGAGTTTCTTGACAACTCATTTTTCAAATAACGATAAACTTCTCCCCAATAACTAACTTCTTTGATATATTCATTTTCTGGCAATTTTATCAAATTCGTATCTCGAAAGTACAAAGTCTTGATGTTATTCTCAGACAATTTTTTTATAATTTTCCAATTATCATCAATCATCAAATCCACTTTTTCTTTTTGGCAAATTTCCAATTTGTCCTCCACTTTCCAATAATATTTGTCAAAATCAATGCCATTTTCTTGCAAAATTCTAAGTGCATCATCCTTCATTTCTTTGACAAATCCGCCTCTTGCTGTAATGACAACAAATTCATGTTCCGCTTTTAGCAAGCAATATGCCCTTTTAAAACCTGCCATTAAATGACTTTCCCTAGAATTTTCCAAAAGATAGTTTTGGATAAATTCTTTTTTCTGTTCTTCCGTCCAATCATATCTATCTTGTACTCTTATTTCCTGTTTGTTTACCAAATGATTACCCTTTAAAATATCGTTATCAAAAATTTCTGCATAAGTTCTAAGGCTTTTTTCACTATCAATAACAACACCATCTAAATCAATTCCAATTTTCATTTTCTCTTCTCCCTCATAAATGATTGATTATAAATTCAATTGCCTCATCATCTTTTGTATTTTGCTTCATTTTGTGTTTTTCTTCATCTGTTAATTCTAAAAAATATTTGTGATTTTCTGGCATCATCGAAATCGAATCTAGCGGATATCCCGGATTTCTTTTCTCACATGGTGTATCCACAAAATAAAAATGGTCTTTGCTCCAACTATACGCTTGTGCTCCTTTTTCACTATAAACAACCAATCCAAAAATCCATTTTGCTGTCAATTTGCCGCCATATTCTTTGGTCAAATGAGTATAATACTCAATCATTTCCTCATCTGTTAACTCTTTTCCGCCCACTCTTCTAACATGTGTTCCTGGCTGTTTTTCTTCAGGAATTCCCTCAATAAACAAGGAATTATCCATGCCAATGCTTGGAATTCCTGTGACTTCATAAAATGTTTTTGCTTTTAGTAAAGCATTTTCAATCGCATCTTTTCCCGTTTCTTCCACTGTCACATTGACAGTCAAATCGTTTAATATCAACACTTCAACATCTCTTTTTTCTAATTCCATTTTATATTTTTTAATTTTGGCTGGATTAGTTGTTGCCAACAAAACTTTCTTCATTTTTTCTCCTTCTTAATCAATTTCTATCCCATATTTTTCTTTCAGTTCTGCTTGCAATTGTTTTGCACTCTGAAACAAAATTCCATGAATTCCTTGCGACTTTGCCATATCAACATTTTTTTGATAATCG
Organism: uncultured Clostridium sp.; assembly: GCA_947057875.1. GTDB lineage: Bacteria > Bacillota > Clostridia > TANB77 > CAG-508 > Scatovivens. The sequence continues at coordinate 2,277 of CAMSEX010000118.1, read as the reverse complement.
TCTATAAAAACTGTTTCACTTGGATGGATTTTCAATTTTTCTAACACAAATTGAAAAGTTCCTGCATCTGATTTTAATTTTCCTAATTCATACGAAAAAAATATGTTATCAAAAATTTGTAAATTCTGATTAGTTTCCACTATGTAATCTGCCCATTCTTTTATATGGTCCGAAAGCAAGATTAGTTGATATTTTCCTTTTAGCTTTTGAATGATATCCATAGTTCCTTCGATTTGCCTATCCAAATTCTCTCTTATGATACTTTTCAGCTCTTCTAGCGTCATTTTCCAATTCGTTCCTTTTACTAATTCTTCAAAATATGTTTCTTCTGTGCCTTTGCCTCTCATTGTTTCTAAAAACAAGTCATTGTAAATCTCTCTTTGCGCTAAAAATTCCTTTGCTGTTATTTTATATTTTTCTCTATCAAATCCTCTGTTCCATAGTAACCAGAAATAATTACTTCTGACAAATCAAAAATCATATTTTTAATCATAAACTTTCCCCCTTTTTTCTTACTATTATTGAAAATTGATTTTCTTCCATCCATTCTTTTTTTCAAAACAGAAGAATTAAAAATTGGATTATCATAAAAACTTAAAATATCATAATTTTTATTTTGAAAATATTCTATAAAAAATTCTTTTTTATAACGATTATAATAAGTTTTATAGTTAGCATTAAATGGCTCATCAACAAATTTTTCCTTTTCTTTTCCTAACCATTCTTGCACATTAATGATTATCATTCCATTCTCTTTTAAAAGTTCATTAAATTTATCCAAAATTTTAACACACACTTCATTCTCTACATGAATTAATGTTGCAAAACAAAGAATAGCATCAAATGTTTTCGGAGGAAATGTTAATTTTCTCATATCCATTACTTCAAAATGTGCTTTTGGTGCATTTTTGATAGCTTCTTTTATCATATTTTTCGATGAATCAATTCCTATTACTTCAAAATATTTATCACACTTTTCCGTTAAATATTTAGGGTAATCTCCAATGGCTGTTCCTACATCTAAAATTTTCGCACCGCCCTTTAATTCAGAACACAAAAAATCAATTTCCCTTTGAAATTGTACTTTACCTTTTAACTCTTTCGTTTTAAAATAAGCAATATATTCACTTACAATATTATCATAAGTTTGTATTGTAATATCTGTTTTATCTTTCATATTTCCCCTCCATATTTTACCCTAACCTTTTATTCTATCACATTTTTGCTATTCAGTAGTTCATATTTCGAATATATGAACTACGTTATTTGTAACGCTCTTGTCTCGCTAACAACTAACTTAATTTGGTTTCCTTCAAATTCATAATGCTTATTGCAAATTCTTCTAATTTTCTCCCTATGTGTCACAATTACCACTGTTTTATCTTTCAAATATTTTTCTATAAAATAGACCATTAATTTTTCGGTTTCTTTATCTAAATTAGAAGTTGGCTCATCCAAAAAATACACTTCTTTATCCAGCAAAATTCCTCGAATCAAATTAAGCCTTTGTTTTTGTCCAACAGACAACTTCAGTCCTCTTTCTCCTACTACTGTATCCAAACCATTCTCTAACTGATTAACCCATTCTTCCAGCCCTGCTTCTTTCAAATAGGCTAGCAATTTTTCATCATCCATTCTTCGCCCCAAACACAAATTTTCGCGAACCGTTAAATCAAACAAATCAATCTCCTGCGAAATATACGCCAAATCCAAATTGCCATTTACACTTTTTCCGTCAATCTGGTAACTCTCTTTCTCGATTTCCATATCTCGCGCTAAAATCCCTAAAAACGTTGTTTTTCCTTGCCCAGACTTTCCAATAATACTAATTTTATCGCCTCGGTTCATCTCAAAATGTGGAATAGAAATCGTAAGCTCTGCATCCTTTTTATATTGAAACTTCAAATCATGAATTTCTATTTTTTCCCAATCCTGAATAGCATTACTTGCCACATCTGGTCCAACAATTTTTTCCACTTGATTACTTGCTGCTTGAAATTTATTAAAATGCACAAACAAAAAAGTTAAGTTTTTAAGTTCCCCACGCAGCAAATCAAAAATGCTACCATAAAATAACAAACTAGAAAGAATATTAGCTCCACCTTGCATTTTAAAATATAGATTTGCCAAAACAGCAACATACATGATATACACAAATGCACTAATTCCGTTAGAACGAAACGAAAAACACAAATTCATTTTATTTAAATTCGGCAAAACCTCTCGAAATAATGCCTCATTTTTCTGCTGCGCAAACTTGCTTGCATTCAGCCTTTT
>CAMSEX010000117.1 GCA_947057875.1 uncultured Clostridium sp. | reverse complement strand
TAATATTTTTGTCAACTACCAAACCTTCAATTTGATGAAAAACTGGTGAATGTGTAGCATCTAACGTATCCGAACGATACACTGCTCCTGGACAAATTATTTTAATTGGCGGTTTTTGATTTTCCATAACACGTGCTTGCACTGGCGATGTTTGGGTTCTCAAAATAATATCTTCTGTAATATAAAATGTATCTTGCAAATCTCTTGCTGGGTGGTCCGCTGGCGTATTCAATTTATCAAAATTATAAACTGCTGTTTCTATTTCTGGCCCATCTGCAATACTATACCCCATTCCCAAAAAGATTTCTTCGACTTCTTGAATAACCTGTGTAATTGGATGAATAGAACCGAAGTTCAATATTTTTTCCAGGCATGGTCACATCAATTTTTTCCTTTTGCAAACGTTGTTCTAATATTTTTTCTTTCACTTGGTTTTCACGTCTTTCCATTAATTTCTCAAGTTCTTCTCTTAGCTTATTTACTTTTTGACCAAAAACTGGTCTTTCCTCAGGCGCCATTCCCCCCAAGCCTTTTAACATAGAAGTCACTTCGCCCTTCTTTCCCAAATACTTAACCTTTAACTCTTGCAATTCCTGTAAAGTCTTAATTTCACCTAATTTTTTCTTAACAGCCTCTGTCATTTCTTGAATCATATCTCCCATAAAAATTCCTCCTTTTATTTAAAAATATTTATTTTTTATGTTATAACTACAAAATTGTAACTTCTACTTTACCTTTTTATAAATGTTTTCACAAGATTTACAAGTAATTTTCATTTCATAACTAGCTACTTTTTTATCTAATATTGTAATTAAAGGCTCATTATCTTTTGGACAACAAAATCTATTTTTTATTATGACTAAATTTTCCTTGCATTCTTTTCCTATTTTGCTATCTTGAAAATCCAATACTGCACTACCTTGACTTCCACAATTACATTGATATTCTAATTCTAACCTATCATAAGTTGAATAACATAAATAACCTATATTTTCATTACACTTATCACAATACATCCAACCACCATAATTAGTCGCTAATCTTGTATTGACTAATTCTTTATTTTTTAATACTCTTGCCATCACTTTATCTCCTCTTAAAAATTATATTTTCCAAACAAAAAAGCACCTCATCCATAGGACGAAATGCTTTTCGTGTTACCACCTAACTTCATTAAAAATAAATTTTAACCTCATTTTAGTTTTAACGTAACTACCGCTTATGCCTACTAAACTTTTTAGCACAAGAACCTCAAAAGTGAAATTTCAACAAGTATTATTTTAAACAAACTTCCAGCCATGATTTGTTCTCTCTGAAAAATATTCTTACTCATCTACTTTGCTTTTTCAAACGGTTTCTATTTTATTTTTTTATTATATCACTTTATTTTCCAAAATGCAAGCATTTTTTTAGTAGAAATTAGCTTCGAATCTTCTCACTCCACTGTGCCTCACGAAACCCCACTAGCACAAAATCTTCTCCAACCAAAATTGGTCGTTTAATCAGCATTCCATTACTTGCTAGCAAATTCAGTTTTTCACTTTCTGTCATCTGTTCTAACTTTTCCTTTAAGTTCATATTTTTATAAACCAAACCACTTGTATTAAAAAATTTCTTTACCTCAAGCCCACTTTTTTTAAGCCAATTTTCCAATTCTTCCACTGTTGGAGTCTCTTCTACAATATGCCTACTTTGAAAATTTACATTTTGACATTCTAGCCACTTTTTCGCTTTTTGACAAGTACTACATTTTGGATATTCTACCAATAAATATTGCATCATTCCTCCTTATTTTACTTCTGCTTCCCACAAACCATGCTTGTTACAATAAGCATATAATTTGGAATTTGGAATATATGGCAAATGGCATTCAGCATTTTGCTCAGGATACAATGTCACAAAATATTCTTGATTTTCTGAAACAAGTGCAATCCACTCAATAAAATGCTCTTTTTCCATCACATGACTCACTGTTACAAAAATGCCATCATCCATTTTCTCAAACGTTGGAACATGTTTCTCAAATGCTGCATCTACTGAATTTGGCACTAATGTTTGCATTGGCTCATCGCAACAAACAATGCCACATCCCTCACATTTACAATCTTCTATGACACGTACCAACGCACCACATTTCTTACATTTTTTTACCATTAATTCTCTTTTCATCATTTTTCCTCCTTCATTTTATTCCCACTCAATTGTTGCTGGTGGTTTTCCTGTAATATCATATACAACACGATTCACATGTTCCACTTCATTGACAATTCTATTAGACACTTTTTCCAAAATCTCGAATGGAATTTTGCTCCACTCAGCTGTCATAAAATCAATGGTTGAAACTGCACGAAGCGCAATCGTGTAATCATAGGTTCTTTCATCTCCCATCACACCAACACTTTTCAAATTGGTCAAAACCGCAAAATATTGATTAATTGACCTATCTAAACTAGCATTTGCAATTTCTTCTCTAAATATACAATCAGCATTTTTCAAAATTGTTAATTTATCTTCTGTGATGTCTCCAATCACACGAATCGCAAGTCCTGGTCCAGGAAATGGTTGACGATATACCAAAAATTCTGGCAAACCTAATTCTAAACCAACAGCACGCACTTCATCTTTGAACAAATCACGAAGTGGTTCAATAATTTCTTTAAAATCAACACAATCTGGAAGTCCACCAACATTATGATGGCTCTTTATTGTACTACTTGTGCCAAATCCACTCTCTATGACATCTGGATAAATCGTACCTTGTACCAAATAATCAACTGCACCAATTTTTTTTGCTTCTTCTTCAAAAACACGAATAAATTCTTCTCCAATGATTTTTCTTTTTTGCTCTGGTTCTGTCACACCTGAAAGTTTGCTTAAAAAACGTTCTTTGGCATCCACTTTTACAAAATTCACATCAAAATTTTGAGTAAATACTTCTTCTACTTCCTCAGCTTCATTTTTGCGAAGTAAGCCATGGTCAACAAAAATACAAGTTAAATTTTTGCCAACAGCCTTATTGATTAAAGCTGCTGCAACAGAAGAATCTACACCACCTGAAAGGGCACAAAGCACCTTACCATTTCCTACTTTTGCTTTAATATTTTGAATTGTTTCTTCTGCAAAAGCATTCATTTTCCAGTCGCCTTGGCAACCACAAATGGCAAAAACAAAATTTTTAATGACTTGTATTCCATTGCTCGATAAATTAACTTCTGCATGAAATTGAATCCCATACAATTTTTTTTCTGCATTTTCCATAGCTGCATTTGGGCAATCTCTGGTTGATCCAATATTTTCAAACCCCTGTGGTAATTCTGATACAAAATCAGTATGTGTCATTAAAAAATTATTTGTTTCCCCAAATGTATCAAATAATTTTGAAGTATTTTTGATTTTGACATCCATTACACCATATTCTCGCTTTTCGGCTCTTTGCACTTTTCCTCCAAAAACATGTGTCATAAGCTGCATGCCATAGCAAATTCCCAAAATTGGAATACCCAATTCAAAAATTTTCTCATCTACACGAGGGGCACCTTCTACATATACACTTGCAGGTCCACCAGTAAAAATAATCCCTTTGGGAGCCTTTTCTTTGATTTTATCAACTGAAATAGAGAAAGGCACAATTTCAGAATAAACATTGCATTCTCTCACTCTTCTTGCAATTAATTGATTATACTGTCCACCAAAATCCAAAATTAAAATTTTCTCTTTGTTCATATTTTACTCCTATTTTAATTATTCTCTCCATTATCAACATCTTTCAAAATAACATCATGTGCACCACCTTCTCGAATGCTGACATTGGAAACTAGAACTAACCTTGCTTTTTCATGCAATTCTGGAATTGTAATCGCTCCGCAATTGCACATCGTTGATTTGATTTTGCTAACTGTAATCGCCAAATTGTCTTTCAAAGAACCTGCATAAGGAATATATGAAGATCGGAAGAGCGTCGTGTAGGGAAAGAGTGTAGGTTATAGTG
>CAMSEX010000116.1 GCA_947057875.1 uncultured Clostridium sp. | reverse complement strand
AATTGATGGAACAGACGAGAGTTTGCTGATTTATACCACAAGACCAGATACAATGTTTGGTGCGACTTACATGGTTGTGGCGCCAGAGCATAAATTGATTGAAAAATTTGCTAATAAAATTACCAATTTGGAAGAAATTAAGGCATATCAAGAGAAAGCAGCTTTGAAATCAGATTTTGAAAGGGCAGAGTTAAACAAAGAAAAAACGGGTGTGGAAATTCAAGGTTTAAAGGCAATCAACCCATTAACCAATGAGAAAATTCCAATTTGGGTTTCGGATTATGTTTTAATAACGTATGGAACAGGGGCTATTATGGCGGTTCCAGCGCATGACAATAGAGATTTTGAGTTTGCAAAGAAGTTTAAGTTGCCAATAAAGCAGGTTATTCAGCCAAAGGATGAGACAATTAAAATTGATTTAGAAAATGAACCTTTTACAGATGTGGAAGATGGAATTGCAGTAAATTCTGGTTTTATTGACGGACTTCCTGTCAAAGAAGCAATTGCGAAAGTGATCCAATATGTTGAACAAAATAAAATCGGAACCAAAAAAGTCAATTACAAATTACGTGATTGGGTATTTTCGCGTCAGAGATATTGGGGGGAGCCAATTCCAATGGTACATTGCGAGGCATGTGGTTGGGTTCCAATTCCAGAAAAAGAATTGCCGCTAAAATTGCCAGATATCGAGGATTATGAACCAAGTGAAAATGGAGAATCGCCACTTGCTAAGCAAATAGATTGGATTCAAACAACATGTCCACATTGTGGAAAACCAGCAAAACGTGAAACGGATACAATGCCTCAATGGGCTGGTTCGTCTTGGTATTTCTTGCGTTATATGGATCCGCATAATGACGAAGCATTAGCATCAAAAGAAGCTTTGGAATATTGGTCTGCGATTGACTGGTATAATGGTGGAATGGAACATACAACACTTCATTTGTTGTATTCGAGATTTTGGCATAAATTTTTGTATGATATTGGTGTTGTGCCAACCAAAGAACCATATCAAAAACGTACCTCACATGGCATGATTTTGGGAACCAATGGAGAAAAAATGTCAAAGTCAAAGGGAAATGTAATTAATCCAGATGATATTATTGAAGAATTTGGAGCAGATACATTCCGTGTGTATGAGATGTTTATGGGACCTTTTGACCAAGTGGCAGCATGGTCAATGGAAAGTATTCGTGGTTGTGGCAAATTTTTGGATCGAGTTTGGAATTTGAAAGATATGTTGGTAGAAGATGAAAATTATTTGTCTGAACATGAGAAAATGATGCACAAGGCAATAAAAAAAGTAAGCAATGATATTGAAGAAATGAAGTTTAACACAGCAATTGCGACGTTTATGACAATGGTAAATGAATTCTACAAAGATAAAAAATTGTCAAAAGGAGAATATAAAACCTTTTTGCAATTGTTAAATCCATTTGCACCACACATGACAGAAGAATTATTTGAAGAAATGGGAGAAAGTAAAACAATTACTCAGATGCCTTGGCCATTATATGATGAAGCAAAAACGATTGATGATGAAATTCAAATTCCAATTCAAGTTAATGGCAAATTGAAAACGACAATCATGGTTTCAAAAGATTTGGCAGAAGAAGAAATTAAGAAGGTTGTTCATGAAAATGAAATTGTGTGTAAAAATCTAGAAGGAAAAACAATTGTAAAAGAAATTTACGTAAACGGAAAAATTTATAATATTGTAATTAAGTAGTTTAGGGGCATGGGATTACCCATGCTTCATATTTTGTTAAATGATATTTATTAATTTTTAGAATGGGGAAAATGGAAAAATTCATACATATCATTTTAGAGAAAAAGAGAAAGGAATGAAAAATGCGAATTCGTAGAAGAAAATGGGCAAAACAGGAGTTAGAAGAAGCACGATTTTATATAGATAATCCAAGTATTTATAAAAATAAGTGGCAAGAGCAATTTTTGAAAAATCAGCCACTTCATGTGGAATTGGGTTGTGGAAAAGGAAATTTTATTGCGAATTTGGCTGTCAAACATAGAGAAATTAATTACATTGCAGTTGACATGATAGAAGCAATGTTAGGACTTTCAAAAAGAAATATTGAACAAGCTTATCAAAATCAAAATCCTGAAAATTTATTTTTAATTCGTGCAAATGTAGAAAGGATTTTAGAAGTTTTTGGCGAAAAAGATACAGTGGATAGAATTTATATTAATTTTTGCAATCCATGGCCACGTGGAAAACATAACAAAAAGCGTTTGATGCATACGAAGCAGCTTGAAAATTATAAAATTTTCTTGAAAAAAGGTGGAGAAATTTATTTTAAGACGGATAATGATGAATTGTTTGAAGCAAGTTTAGAGTATTTGCAAAACTGCGGATTTCAGATTGTTGCTCAGACAAAAGATTTGCACCAAATTCCAATTTTTGAAGAAAATATTATAACAGAGCATGAAAAAATGTTTTCTGAAGAAGGAATTGCGATAAAAGCATTGATTGCCAAATGGTAAAAAGTTATATTTTAATCTTATTTTAAGGTTTAGAATGTAAAATCAATGAGAAATGTGAGTGAAGGAGGAAAGGGCTTTGATTGAAGTAAAAAATGTTACGAAACAATATGGTGATTTTTTTGCAGTAAGAAATATTAATTTCGAGATAAAAGAAGGAGAAATTGTAGGTTTTTTGGGAAGAAATGGAGCAGGAAAATCGACCACAATGAATATGATAACAGGTTTTATTGAGCCAACAAGTGGGCAAATTTTAGTCGGCGGGTTTGATGTGGACAAAAAGCCTAAAAAAATAAAAAAGCAAATTGGTTATATGCCAGAAGGAACACCATTGTATTCTGATTTAACGGTAAAAGAATTTGTGAATTATATGGCAGATTTGAAAATGATTCCAAGAAAGGAGAAAAAAGCTGCTGTTGAAAAAGCGATTAAAAGTACAGGTTTAGAGAGTGTACAAAATAACTTGACGAAAATTCTTTCAAGAGGTTATAAGCAAAGAGTAAGTATGGCAGGAGCGATTGTTGGTGACCCGAAAATTTTGATTTTGGATGAGCCAACTGTGGGGCTGGATCCAAAACAAGTGATTGAAATACGTGAATTAATTAAGTCTTTTGGAAAAGACCATACCGTTATTTTGAGTTCTCATATTTTGTCTGAAATTAGTCAAATTTGCGAGAAAGTGATTATTATTGATAAAGGCGAAATTGTAGCAGTGGATACACCTGAGAATTTGGAAAAATTATCGGAAAAAGATCAAGTCATTACGGTTGTAGTGGAAGAAACCGAAGAAAAACAGTTGCCTTCGATTCATGAAGAAATTCAATCCATTAAGGACATCACTTTTGTGCAAGAAAAAGAAGACGGAAGTAAAGAATATAGCATTGTTGCAGAAAATGGGCAAGACATTAGAAAAGAAATTTCGACCACTTGTGCCAAATCCAATATTATTATTCTGGAGATGAAACAGCAAGAAGTTTCCCTAGAAGATGCATTTGTGAAGTTGATTGAAGATAGACCAGAATATAGTCAAAAAGAGATTAAAAAAATTCAGTATGAGAAAGAAATTCAAGAATTAAGAGAAGACAAATCAGCTAAAAAAGAACAAAAACAGGCAAAAAAAGAGGAAAAAGCAGCGAAAAAGGCTGAAAAGAATAAAGGAGGAAATGAGTAATGTTTGCAGTAATGAAAAAAGAATTGAAAAGTTATCTTTTATCTCCAACAGGCTATGTATTTATTGGTATATTTTTATTGTTATTTAGTGTGTTTTTCTATATTTCAATATTTAGTTACCAGTCTTTGAATTTTGAAAATTTATTTTATAATGGAGCAACCATTTTGACATTTGTGGCACCAGTTTTGACAATGGGAATGTTTTCGGCAGAAAGAAAATCAGGAACAGAACAACTATTGCTGACAGCGCCAAGAAGTTTGACAGCGATTGTATTTGGCAAATTGTTGGAGATCGGAAGAGCGTCGTGTAGGGAAAGAGTGTAGGTTATAGTGT
>CAMSEX010000115.1 GCA_947057875.1 uncultured Clostridium sp. | reverse complement strand
CACTCTGTGCAGATTTCCTGCATAGACAAATCTTCACTGGCGTCCCAAATAACCAGCATTACCAACCGTTCGCAGTCTGTGATTTCTGTAATGTTATTGTTTTCCATTTGTTTTTCCTCCGTAAAGTTTTTAAAATATTTATTACTATATAATCATTATATCATAATTTACATAAAATGTCAAGTTTTGGAAAAAAATTGAAAAAAGTATAGAAAATTATAAAAAGTCGTGATAAAATAAAAAAACAAAACGTAAGGAGAAGAAAAATGAATAAGATTTATCAGAAAATTGCAGAAGAATTGCAAATCCGTGAGGCGCAAGTGGAAGCAACAGTCAAGCTAATTGATGATGGAAATACCATTCCTTTTATTGCGCGTTATCGAAAAGAAGTTACTGGAAATTTGAGTGACGAAGTACTTCGTGAATTAGATGAAAGATTGAAATATTTGCGAAATTTGGAAGCGAGAAAAGAGGAAATTATTCGCTTGATTGACGAACAAGGCAAACTGACAGACGAACTAACTGTAAAAATTGCGAGTACAATGGTTTTGTCAGAATTGGAAGATATTTATCGTCCCTATAAACCATAAAAAAGAACGCGTGCGAAGATTGCCAAAGAGAAAGGTTTGGAGCCACTTAGCCTTGTGATTTATTTGCAAAAAGAAAAACGCGATTTGTATGAAATGGCAACAGAATATATAGATAGTGAAAAAGGTGTTGAAACTGCAGAAGATGCGATAAATGGCGCACTAGATATTATTGCTGAAAACATTGCAGATGATAGCGATTACCGAAAAAAGATAAAGAGTTTTTGCTTCCGCGAAGCAGTTATTAGCACAAAAGCTGCAAAAGAGGAAAAATCGCCTTATGAGATGTATTATGATTTTAGTGAGCCGATATTGAAAATTCCAAGTCATCGCATTTTGGCGATTAACCGAGGCGAAAAAGAGGAATTTTTGAAGGTAAAGTTAGATAAGCCAGAAGAGAAAATTGTTGATTATTTGAAAAAACAAATTATTCAGGATTACAAAAGTCAGTTTTCAGAGGTTTTGGAAAAGACGATTATAGATAGTTATAAACGTTTGATTGAACCTTCGATTGAGCGAGAAATACGTAGCGATTTGTCAGAAAAATCGGAAGAGCAGGCGATTAAGGTTTTTGGCAAAAATGCAAAACAGCTTTTGCTGCAGCCGCCCATTAAAAATATGACAGTGATGGGATTTGACCCAGCGTATCGAACGGGTTGCAAAATTGCAGTGATTGATAAAACAGGAAAAGTGCTCGATACTACGACAGTGTATCCAACTGACCCGCAAAATGATGTGGAAGGTGCCAAGAAAATTTTAAAGGGATTAATTCAAAAACATCAGATTAACATGATTGCGATTGGAAATGGGACTGCTTCGCGTGAGTCAGAAATGTTTGTTTCTGACATGATGAAAGAAATCGATAGCGAAATTTATTATGCAATTGTGAGTGAGGCTGGTGCGTCTGTGTACTCGGCTTCTAAACTAGCGACTGAGGAATATCCAGATATTAATGTGTCGCTTAGGGGCGCGATTTCGATTGCACGTCGTTTGCAGGATCCGCTTTCGGAACTTGTGAAAATTGACCCCAAGTCAATTGGTGTGGGACAGTATCAGCATGATGTCAACCAAAAAAAATTAAACGAGAGTTTGACAGGTGTTGTGGAAGATGCGGTTAATTCGGTTGGTGTGGATGTAAATACAGCAACGCCTTCGCTTTTGTCATATGTTTCTGGCATAAATCGGAACAATTGCAAAAAATATTGTCAAGTATCGTGACGAAAATGGAGAGTTGAAACAACGAAAGGATTTGCTGAAGGTGCCGAAGCTGGGACCAGCAGCGTTTAAGCAATGTGCAGGATTTATCCGAATTTTTGATGGAAAAAATCCGTTGGAGGTGACAAGTGTTCACCCAGAAAGTTATGAAGCGGCAGAAAAGTTGTTAGCAAAATTGAGATATTCTGTGGATAACTTAAAAGATAAATCAAAATTAGAAGAGTTAAAACAGGAATTTAAAAAAGTCAATGTGGAAAAAATGGCGCAAGAATTGGAGATTGGCAGTTTGACGCTCAAAGATATTATGGACGAATTGGCAAAACCGGGAAGAGACCCAAGAGAAGATTTGCCTAAGCCAATTTTGCGTAGTGACGTTTTGAAATTTGAGGATTTAGCACAAGGCATGGAACTCACGGGAACCGTTAGAAATGTGATTGATTTTGGGGCTTTTGTGGATATTGGCGTAAAGTATGATGGATTGGTACATATTTCAGAGATGTCAGAAAAATATATCAAAAATCCATCAGAAGTGGTTTCTGTGGGCGATGTTGTGAAAGTGAAAGTCATTGGGATTGACCAAGAAAAGCACAAAGTTAGTTTGTCAATGAAGAGTTAGAATTGCAAAATAAAGTGAGTTAGAAAACAACCAAAAAGGCATTCTTCCGCAGAATGCCTTTTTTGGATAGCTAGAAAATTATTTCTTGTTTAATTAGGAGTGAATCCATTTTTTTATTGCACAGTCTATATAATAATCTTCTGTCGTTGTACGACAGAGGTTCCGCCAGTTTTCCTCAGTAAAACCGTTAAAATTTTCAGTTACATAAATTTTAATCTCTGAGTGATAAAATCCGGGTGTTTCAATTTTTGGAATAGATTTTTGAACAACAATATAACTGAAGTTTTTGACAGAACTTCCAATGATTTGACCATCCGTATCCAAAAGATTGGATCTATATATATGGATTGGTTTGTGATGTTCTTTCAAATAGACGTTTGCAGTAATTGTCTTGTAATAGGGATGAACTACATTTTGCCATTTGATTTTGATGATTTTCCGCATAAATTTTTTCTCCTTTTATTATATTGTTCTAAAAATTTAATACATAATATTATACCACATTTATGCAAAAATGTCAAGAGGCTGTATGCGTTATTCTAGAAAATTAATTTAATAAAAAGGTAATAGCAGAACATTCTGCAAAAGAATATCCTGCTATATTTAGAAAATTATTTCTTGTTTAATGCTATTTTTGGGTTGTCTGATACATCTCTTTCCAGAAAAGCGCCTGATAGTGATTAGAAATCTGGTATTGCTCAAAAATCTGTTCCACTTTATCGATATCGTAGTTTTGAGCAGAAGTTTTTAAAAGTGCATAGATTTCTTCATAGTCAGAGCCGATTTTTTTGAAAAAATAATTTTGCAGTGGCGGTAAAGCGAATTTTGGTTCTACTTCACCTTGAAGAGCTTTGATAACATAAGATTTACCAAGAAAAGTTAAATTATCTAATTTAGACAAATGAAATTTATTGCCTAAATATATTGTTAAATCTAAACACATATTATTCCTTGTGCCTTTTTCGTGAATGCCTGTCGAAAATATTGCATAAGAAAAATTTGAAATGAATTTTGTGAAGCCTTTGCGGCTTTTTTTAAAAACGTCTCCATCAGTATCAATTAAGTGCTGGTAAAATTTGATGGTATCACGAGGCTGAAATATTCGCACCCTCACAGAGAATATAGATATTCCATCAATTATCTGATTGTGCCAAATAAAATCTTCATAGTTCCGTATGCTATTATTTGCCATGATGCAATCCTCCTTTTAAAATAGCTATAAAATTCAATCCATAATATTGTACCACATTTATGCAAAAATGTCAAGAGGCCGTAACCATTATTATGTAAAATGAAAATTAATTAAAAATCATATTGACTAGGAGCAAAAAATAGGATACAATACAAGCAGAATAAACGAAAATAGGGGTGAGTTTATGCGACTTTCTGAGCAAAAAAATGAAGTAGAAAATGCAAATCATAATTATAAAATAATTGCAGTAGATGATGAAGGTGGAATTTTGGATGCTTTGTCCGTTTTCTTGAAGCGTTCGGGTTATACCATAAAAGGTTGTACAAACCCATTAGAGGCAATTGAATGTGTCAAAAATGAGCATTTTGACTTGATGTTATTGGATTTTAGATCGGAAGAGCGTCGTGTAGGGAAAGAGTGTAGGTTATAGTGTA
>CAMSEX010000114.1 GCA_947057875.1 uncultured Clostridium sp. | reverse complement strand
TTGGCTGATGAAATTTCAGAACTAGAAAACAAAACTTTTTTGACGAATTCGGATGCGCATTCACTTCCCAGAATTGCAAGAGAGTATAATAGAATGCGAGTGGAAAATGTTAATTTTGAAGAATTTGTTAGGGCTTTGAAAAATGAAGAAGGACGTAAAATTCTGGCAAATTATGGTTTAGATCCGAAACTGGGAAAATATCATCGCACGTATTGTGAAGTTTGTGGAAAACGAATTGAGGGACCAGCTCCAGTGACGAAATGTGACACTTGTGATAGTAGAAATATTACGATGGGGGTTTTTGATCGCATTGAAGTGATTAAAGACAAGGAATATACAAAAAGTCCAGCTTTTCGACCAGAGTATGTATATCAGGTTCCGCTGACGTTTGTTCCAGGTTTGGGTAACAAGACGATTGATAAGTTATTGCAACATTTTGGTACTGAAATGACAGTTTTACATAAAGTTTCAAAAGATGATATTGAGGCAGTAGTTGGCGAAAAAATAGCCAGCCAAATTATGGATATACGTGAAGGCAAATTGCAGATTGTCGAAGGTGGCGGAGGCATCTATGGACATGTTATGAAATAGTTTACAAAAAAAGTAGAATAAATCAAAAGTTAGATGAATACATTTTTGTTAAGGAGCGACATAGAAGGATGGAAAATAAAAATGTGTTCATAAATTATGTAAGAGAAAATAAGGCGTGTCTGGCATTTTTATTGTTTTTGTTTATCAGTCGGAATTATGCTAGGAATTGGTTTTATTAATCATGCAAGCGAAGTGCAGACAGCAGAAATTGGTTCTTATGTAAATTCTTTGAAAGAGAACATAAAAATTTCAGATCATATTAATAAAACGGTTGTGTTAAAACAGAGTTTGAAACAAAATGTTACATCAGTGTTGATGATTTGGATTTTAGGTTGTACACTACTTGGTAGTTTTTTGATTTATGGAGTGGTTCTCTATAAAGGATTTTCGATTGGTTATACAGCAGCAGCTATTATTGCAACACTTGGTACTAAGTCACGGAACGATTTTTATTTTATCTTCATTACTTTTGCAGAATTTAGTTTTTTTACCTGCAATTTTTATGTTATCTAATAGTGGCATCAAATTATATCGTAATTTACGTCAAAATAAATATGTAAACATGAAAATTGAACTGATTAGACATTTGTTATTTATGTTGCTTGTTCTAGTACTTGCAATCATGTCTAGTTTTATTGAAGTATATTTGTCAACAAATTTTTTGTGTTTTTTTAAAGATTTTTTATAAAAACTCTTTACATTTTACAAAAAATTTGATATAACATATATGTCTTATGTAAATATGGAAGGAATGGTTATTAAGAATGGATAAACAAATAAAACTTTTTTTAGAATTTTTACAAAATGATAAAAAATTATCAAACAATACGTTACAGTCATACAAAAGAGATATTTTGCAGTATCAAACTTACATAGACAAAAATAAACTTAATTTTTTAAAAATCGATCATGAAGATGTCAATGAGTATTTGAAAAGTTTGTCAAAGGCAAATAAAAAAACATCTACAATTTCTAGGAATTTAGCTACTATGCGTGCATTTTACCAATTTTTAATTCGCACTAAAAGAATTAAAAGAGATCCAACAGAAGGAATTCATTCACCAAAAGTTGAGAAAAAAATACCAAGTGTTTTAACATCAAAGGAAGTGGAGTTATTGTTGGAGCAACCCAAAAATGTGGATTTAAAAGGAATTCGAGATAAAGCAATGCTAGAAGTTGCTTACGCTACTGGAATGAGAGTAACAGAAATTATTTCGTTGGATGTTGAAGATGTAAATATAGAAGAATCATATATTACTTGTAATATGGGAAGCAAAAAAAGATCTATTCCATTAGGATCCATTTCTTTGCAATCATTGGTGGATTACATAGAAAAAGCCAGACCAATTTTAATTAAAGATGAAAATGATAAGGCACTTTTTGTTAACATAAATGGAAAACGCTTAACACGTCAGGGATTTTGGAAAATTGTGAAATATTATAAAGAGCAGGCACATATTTCAAAAGAAATTACACCACATGTTTTGAGACATTCGTTTGCAACGCATCTTTTGAGAAATGGAGCTGATTTAAAATCAATTCAGACCATGCTAGGACATTCAGATATTTCTTCAACACAAGTATATATGCAATTTAAAAACGAAAATTTGAAAGATATTTATAATAAAGCACATCCTCGTGCATAAAAAGAGAGGGAAATGAGTGAGAGTATTAAATGAATACTCTCGTTTTTTGTGGGAAAATTTTTGTGATTTTGAAACTAATTTGAGAATTAGGATGACTAATTAAAAGGGATTTCTTAAGATTTTCTTAAAAAATTTGCAAAAAAATGTAAAATGTGATATAATACATAATTGTGAACATAAACATATAATATTTTTTGAAAATAGAGATAAAGGAGTAGTAATTGTATGGATGGCAAGGGGATATCTGTTATTGTGCCAGTATATAATGCAGAATTACATCTGGAGAAAACAATAAAATCATTGATAAATCAAACTTTTAAAGAAATAGAAATCATTTTAGTAAATGATGGTTCAAAAGATCATTCAGGAAAAATATGTGAAGAGTATGCCAAACAAGATGCTAGAATTTTAGTAGTAAATAAAGAAAATGGCGGATTAGCAGATGCCAGAAATGCAGGGTTAGAAATGGCTAGTCGAAAATATGTTATGTTTTTAGATGCGGATGACTTGTTCGAGCTGGATTCTTGTGAACATATGTATGCAATAATAGAAGAAAATAAAGCAGATTATGTTATTGGAAATTATCAAATGATGGATGAAGATGGCAAGAAATGGAAAAATCCAGCATTTGATACAATAAAATATGAAGATTTTAGCTTGGATAAACATGATTATCAAAAGTCTTTTTTTGTGATGAATTCAACAGCATGGAACAAAATTTATCGAAGACAATTTTTACAGGAGAATGATATTACATTTAAAGTGCCATCACCTTCAGAGGATGATTATTTTACGTCTCTTTGTTATATGAAGGCTAAAGTAGGATTTTATACATCAAAAGTGATGTATTTATATCGAAATACGCCAAATTCGTTGTCAAAAGATTGTTCTTTGTCTTATTTTAAAGGAATTAATAATGCATATCAAAGAATTTTTGAAAGTTATCAAGAAAATCATGAATTGAATTATTATCGTTATGTATATGCCAAGAAAAATGCCTATTTGTTGTGTCAATTAATTGATTCAGAGCAGGTTAGTTTAGCTGAAAAAATAGAGTGCTTAAAGCAACTAGAATGGTATTTTGATTTGCGTGAAAAATTAGAAATTAGTACAGTACATACATCTTTGGCGGAAATTATGCAATGGATTCAACAGAAGGATTATGAAAAAGTGGTATTAGAAATAGAGCGCTTAAAAGAGTATAGAAAAACTTTGCCAGAGCAAGTTAGAAAAAGAATGTCATTTCCAACAAGAGAGAATTATGGGCAAATGGAAGAACATAAGGAAAAGTTTGAAAAACAAGGAGAAGAAGTATGTTTCAAATAAAATATAGTAAACGATATCAAAATCAAATTTATACGAAATATGGAATTCAGTTTCCAGAAGAAGATGATTATGTAGTAGAGGGCAATATGTTTTGTGTAGCAGATGGTGTGACACGTGATTTAATTGGTGGAGAAATTAAGCCATATCCAAAGACAAAAGAAGAGGCGAAGTATATTGCTGAGCATTATCCAAATCCGAGTGGAGCATTTGAGGCATCTCAAATAATTGCACATCAATTTGTGGCAAATATGGATGGAAAAATACCAAGTGAGGATACAGTAAAAGCAGCAATTCAGACAGCCAATCAAGCTGTTTGGGAGATTAATAAAAATCGAAAAATCGATTATGTTGGAGAAGATTTGTATTGTTGTGAGGCAGTTGGTGGTGTGATAACAGAGGAATATTTGTATGCATTTGGAATTGGAGATTGCTATATTCAGAGATCGGAAGAGCACACGTCTGAACTCCAGTCACCTCTCGTCAT
>CAMSEX010000113.1 GCA_947057875.1 uncultured Clostridium sp. | reverse complement strand
CTACACTCTTTCCCTACACGACGCTCTTCCGATCTGATTCAAAATGGTGTATTTGATATTTTTTCAAATTCATTTTTTGTGGAGGCATCTGCCAAAAAAATTCATACAAAAGTGGATTTGAAAAATGCTAATTTTGTGAAGATTTCAGAACAGGAAAAAGAGTTTTATAAGAAAGATTATACCAAGTAGAGAGGTTTTTGAGATGAGAAAAAAAATGAAAGTGATATTAGTTTTAGTTGTGACACTTGCTTGTATTTATTCAGGGTTTCGCACAAGACAAAACAATGGAATTGTTGTAACACAAATACAAACTAATCAGCCAGAATCGCTTAGTTATATGTTGACAACAAGCAAAAACAAATTGTTGATGATTGATGGAGGAAGTGCTGAAGATAGTAAGCATCTAGAAGAAATACTTTTGGAAAAGGGCGGAGAAGTGGAGTGCTGGTTTATTACTATTGCACATCCAGAAAACTTTGGAGCCATGAAGCAAATTTTGGAAAATGGGAAAGTTCAAGTGAATCAAATTTATATTAGTTTTAATGAAGCGAGTTGGTATGGTCAACATGAAACAGAAAGATATGGAGAAGTAGCTCAATTTTTAGATTTTATTTATAGTGAAAATATCATTAAAAGGGTTTATAATGTGCCACTTCGCCACCAAATGGTAGTGGATAATTTGCATCTTACGATTTTAAATATTGCTAATCCAGATCTAGATGAAGAATATGCAGGATTTAATCAATCCATGGCACTTAAAGTAAGTAACACTTATAAAAGTATGATTTTTATGGGAAATATTGCGGATATAGCTGCCGAAAAAATGAAGGATAATAATTTAGATGAAATCGATTGTGATGCAGTTCAAATTTCCAATAATCATGTTCAAATGGTAAGTGATGAAATATATGAGAAAATGACTCCTACATATATTTTTATGCCAGTATCAAAAAATAGTGATAAAACGTCTAGCCAAAATTATCTAGAAAGACTCAAAAGTGTTCTTAAAGTAAAAGAGACATATATGAATTCTGATGAGGATATTACGGTTAAACTATGGTAAATTTTAGAGGGGATTTTTATGGATAAAATAGCAGTTTTTAAAGAAAATATTTTTTCTTGGTACGATTTTAAAGAAAATGCAAACGGAATTGTGTATTCACAAGATAACGATTATTTACCAATTTTAGGTGCTAAAATAAATATTGCGCCGAGTGATGCAAAGGAAAAATTGGATTATATCATTCTAATTAATGAAGATCATGTGATTTTGAAAATTAAAAAACATCTTGCTCAGATAACTGATGATACGAAAATTATTATTATTAGTGAAAATGATTTATCTATAAAAAATTTGACAACCTATCCCAAAAGCCAAGAAATTTTGGAGAAAAGTGAAAATATGACAATTGCGAATTTAGAAAAACAAATGCAAAATTTGGGTTTTGATTATCATAATTTATATTACGCTTTTCCAAAGTTTGACTTTGTAGATGTGCTTTTTGAAGAAACTTATGAAATTAGTGAAGAGCAAATTGACAAATATATGCCGATTGCAGAAGAAACACAAATTAAGATATTAGATGAAATAAAGTTTTTGAAAAAAATCATTCAGATTGATAAAAGCTTATTAAAGACATTTACGAATAGTTATTTTCTAGAATGTTCAAAAAAAGAAATGAGAAAAGATGTCAAATTTGTTTCTTTTAATAACACGAGAAAAGAACAGTATCGCTTGATGACATTGATTCGTGAGAATGTGGTAGAAAAAAGAGCGCTTTCAGAAAGTGCTAAAAAACATTTGGAAAATATGAAGGAAAATATTACAATTTTACAAAAATATCAAATCCCTATTTTAGATTATCTAGAAAATGGAAAATGTTATAGCAAATTGGTAGAAAATGTACACACATTAGATGTGACTTTGGCGGAGCATGCACAAGATTTGGATTTTGTGGTAGGAATTTTAAACCAGATAAGAGCTTTGTTAGAACAACAGGCAATTGCTTATCAAGATAGTATGCAAGAGACTTTAAAAGAATATGAAATTGAGGTAGATCAATTAAAAAAGTTAAAATTTCTAGAAAATGCTTTTATTGATTTTGTACCCAAAAATTGTTTTGAAATTGGGAAGGAAATTTACGTTTTTGACCAAGAATGGAAACGAAAATTTTTGCCAGTTGATTTTATTATCTATCGTTCTATTATTAATTGTTACGATTTGGTAAAAAAAATCAATATTAATGAATTGTTTGAAAAATTAAAAATAACAGAATTTGTTGCAATTTTTGAAAAAATAAATCACAAAATTATGACAGATATTTTAGATCAAGAATTATATGAACATGTGATTAAAAAAGTAGTCAAAAGAATTGATAATGTTGTCAATGAAAGAGAAATTGCTTTGAAACAGATTTCAGATTTTGAAAAAGAGGATTTGAATAAAACAAAAGTTATTCAAGATTTGACAGAAGAAGGAGTCAAAAAAGATAAAGCAATTGCAGATTTGATGCAAGAGGAAACTAAAAAAGATAAGGCAATTGCGGATTTGATGCAAGAAGGAGTCAAAAAAGATAAAGCAATTGCAAATTTGATGCAAGAGGAAACTAAAAAAGATAAGGCAATTGCAGATTTGATGCAAGAAGAAAAAAATAAGGAAGCCTACATTCAGATGCTCGAAGGACTGAAAAAGGATAAAGAGCAAGAAGCCCAAAATTTGAGCGAAATAAATCAAAAAAAAGAGGAAACCATTGAACATTTGAATGAAATTATCAAAGTTAAAGAGCATCAAATAGAAGTTTATGAAAATATGAAAGTAGTGAAAATGGTAAAAAAGTTGAGGGGAAATAAGTAAAATGGATAGGAACCAAAAAATGAAAATTTATAATTTTTTAGATAAACATCCAAAATTAAAAGCAAATTTGGTAAAACCATATCGCAAAATGATGAAAAAATATACTATAAACGAAGAGGTAGAGTATAATCAATGGATTATACAAAATGAGCCAAATGTCAAAGAGCTTAGAAAACAAAAAAGGCATAAATTTGCCTATCAACCGAAAATTAGTATTGTAGTTCCTTTATACAATACAAAAGAATATTTTTTGAAGGAAATTGTAGAATGTTTAAAAAACCAAACCTATTCTAATTGGGAACTCTGTTTAGCAGATGGAAGTCCAAGGCCACTTGAGTTTGTTAATCGATATTTAAAAGATGCTCGTATTAAATATTCTGTAATTGGTGAAAATAAAGGGATTTCTGGAAACACGAATGAAGCAATCAAAATGGTTACTGGTGACTATATTGGACTTCTTGACCATGATGATTTGTTACCAGTATTTTCGCTTTATGAAGTAGTAAAAGCGATTAATGAAAACCCAGATGTTCAATTTTTGTATTCAGATGAAGATAGAATAGAAGGAGAATTTCATAAGCGTTATGGTGTATTTTTTAAACCAGATTTTTCAAAATATACTTTAAGAAGTGCCAATTATATTTGTCATTTTAGTGTTTTCAAAAAAGAATTAATGGATAAATTGGGCGGTGAAAGATCAGAATATGATGGAAGTCAAGATTTTGATATAGCCATTCGTGCATCTGAGTTGACTGACCAAATTTATCATATTCCAAAAGTTTTGTATCATTGGCGCGTACATCAGGAATCAACAGCCGGAAATACAGATTCTAAGCCATATGCCTATGAAGTAGCCAAAAATGTAATTAAAGACCATTTAAAACGTTCCCAAATTGAAGTAAAAGTAACAGACGGATTAACTTTAGGGAGTTATGATTTAAAATATTTAGTCAATGGAAGTCCAAAAGTTTCTCTAATTGTGGATGCAAGGGAAGTTCCAAAGGTAAATCAATTTGTGAAAAAGATAAAAGACAGTCTTTGCTATAAAAATATAGAAATCATTGTTATTGCAAAGGATTTCAAAATGTTGGGCACAAAGACGATTCAACCAGAGGAAAATATTATCCAACAGTATAATGAAATGATTGGTAATTTGGAATCAGATTATTTTATAATATTAGATGACCAATTCGTGGAAGTCAAAAATGAAGAGTGGGAGATCGGAAGAGCGTCGTGTAGGGAAAGAGTGTAGGTTATAGT
>CAMSEX010000112.1 GCA_947057875.1 uncultured Clostridium sp. | reverse complement strand
ATCAAAATTTTTTGTCCTATGTTTTCTCCAATATTTTTTCTCATGTTCGCAATTTCAGCCTTATAAATTCCCATAATTTTACACCTACCTATTCTTATGTTGTTAAAAAGTGTGAGAAATTTTGCAAATCAAAACTTCGCTCACTCATAAATTTAAGAAATATTATAAATATTTCTTAAATTTTTTATATCATAGTAAGTAAAAAATGTCAAAAGCCAAAAAACAAATGTTTTCGGCTTTCTTTTAGTATTTTCAATTGTTTTAAGCATATTTTTTGTTTTTATATCTTTTGTATTACAATTTTATTACAATTTTGTTACAAAAATTATGCTTTATTGGCTGAACAAAATACATCTTGGATTTTATGAGCAACTGTCGCCTTTATCTCATCACGAGCAGCTCCTAAATATTTACGAGGATCAAAAACAGATGGTTCTTCTCTAAACACTCTTCTTATTTGTGCTGTCATTGCCAATCGTAAATCTGTGTCCACATTAATTTTAGAAACTCCATTTTCTCCTGCTTGTTTTAACATCTCATCTGGGCAACCTTTGGCACCTGGAATATCGCCACCATTATTATTACACATTTCAACCAAATTTGGAATAACACTAGAAGCACCATGTAAAACAATTGGCGTATTTGGTAATTTCTCTTTAATTTTTGCTAAAATGTCAAACCTTAATTTTGCATCTCCTTTAAATTTATAAGCACCATGACTTGTCCCAATCGCAATTGCTAAAGAATCACAACCTGTTCTCTCCACAAATTCTTGAGCTTGGTCAGGGTCTGTATAACGTGCATCATCCTCTGTAACATTAACATCATCTTCTACACCAGCTAATTTTCCAAGCTCAGCTTCTACAACAACGCCTTTGCTATGAGCATAATCAACTACTTCTTTCGTAAGTCTTACATTTTCCTCAAAATCATATTTTGAGCCGTCAAACATAACTGATGTAAATCCACTATCAATACACATTTTACAAGTTTCAAAATCTGGTCCATGGTCTAAATGAAGTGCAATTGGAATATTCGTGCTCTCCACCGCAGCTTCCACCATTTTTATCAAATAATTCATTTTTGCATATTTAATCGCACTTGAAGAAACCTGCAAAATAACTGGTGATTTTGCTTCATTGGCAGCCTCTGTAATCGCTTGGATAAATTCCATATTATTGATGTTAAAAGCCCCAATTGCATATTTTTCTTTCATAGATTTTTCAAACATTTCCTTGGTTGTAACTAATGGCATAATAAAATCCTCCTTTATTTTTATTCTAGTTTCATTTTATGTTTTATTGAAAATAATGTCAAGCAAATTAGATTAAATTTATTGCTTCTGTTCCACTTTCTTTTTAGGAGTTCGCTCTTTTTTCTTTACTTTTGGTATCTCCACAATCAAATTTTTAATCAATATTTTTTTCAAAACATCTTCCCTGACATCAGCAATTAAAGTGCCATCTTTGGCAATAGATACTTTTCCAGTTTCCTCTGAAACCACTACAACAATTGCATCAGATTCCTTTGAAATCCCAATCGCTGCTCTATGGCGCGTGCCTAACTCTCTGGCAATATCTTTATCATCCGCAAGTGGCAACATACAAGATGCTGCCGCAATTTTATGATTACTAATCACAACTGCACCATCATGAAGCGGTGTTTTCGGTTCAAAAATATTCACTAAAACTTGTGGCGAAATTTCAGCATTCATTACAATTCCTGTTGCTGTAATATCTTGAATTTTAATTTCTCTTTCAATCACTATTAACGCCCCTGTTCCAGCTTTTGAAAGTTCCATAGCAGCAATAGCAATTTTATAAATATTTTCCTTTGTTTTGGCATTCACATCTTGGTCTATTCCAAAATATTTACTAAATTTACTCGTTCCAAGCTGCTCTAAACCTCTTCTAATTTCTGGCTGAAAAATAACAATCAACATAAAAACACCATATGTCATAACAGAAGACAAAATATAATTCAAAATATTCAAGCGAAAAACTTCACTCAAAAAAGTCGCCAAAATCAGTAACAAAATTCCTTTTGATAATTGCCAAGCTCTTGTTCCTTTTAACATTTGAAACAATTTATGCAACAAAAAAATCACTATCACAACATCCAAAATTGACATGATCAATAGCATTGGATTATTACACAATTCCTCTATGTACCTAACAATCACATTCTCATATATCTCTTTTAAAGTATCAAACATATTTCTACTCCTTTATCGATTTAGTAAATAAAATAATAAAGTTCCACAAACCGAAAATAACATAATGATAATAACCGCAACTGCAAAAATTCTTTGTGCTAATTTCATTTTATCAATTGGTTTCTTTTTCTCAAATACTTCATCATTTTCCTTCATTTTTACAACTCCTTTCTAAATTATCATGTCATTCATAGAATATAATCCAGCATCTTTATGCAAAATAAACTCTGCTGCTTTTATCGCGCCTCTTGCAAATACACTTCTTGAGGTGCAATTATGCGTAATTTCCAAACTTTCATTCTCGCCAAAGAAAATCACAGAATGTTTCCCAACTTCTGTACCTCCACGAATCGAATGAATGCCAATTTCCTTTTTGCTACGTTTTTCTCGTTTGTTATGTCTATTATATTCATATGTCATATCATTATTGAAAGCCTCATTCAAACTATCTGCCAAAATCAAAGCTGTACCACTTGGGCTATCAATTTTTCGGTTATGGTGTGTTTCCACAATTTCAATATCCGAATTTTCCAACTTCAAAGCAACTTCACGAATCACTTTTGCCATCAAATTAATTTCATAAGACATGTTTGCAGATTTGAAAATTGGTAAACTTTCTGCATATTTTTCAATCTTTTTCATCTGACTATCTGAAAATCCTGTTGTTGCAATCACAATTGGAATATTTTTCTTTTTCGCAAATTCCAAAATTCCGAATGTTGCCTCTGGTACCGAAAAATCAATAATGACATCAGGAATCACATCAATTTCTGATACTTTCGTAAAAACTGGAAAAGGATTATCTCCTGTATCCCTTCTGTCAACACCACAAACAACATCCATATCTTGCGCAAGTTTTACCTCTTTTGAGACAACTTGTCCCATTTTTCCATTGCATCCACTCACTAAAACTTTCATAAAAACTCCTTTCTTTATTCTAAAAAATGATTTTACTCCTTTAAATCCTCCATTTTTTTCAATTTCTTCGAACTTTTTTTATATTTCAAAAACGCAAAAAATTCTTTTGTCGCACAATATTTATCCACAAACGTAACAATATAACTTTCTGAAAACTTCGGCAACCTTATCGTTAGCGGCCACATATGTTTCAAAATAATATCCTTTTCTAATTCATTTAATTCAAAATTTTCACTTGCATTATGAAAAGCAATACGAGGATGTCGATATGCATGAAATTTTTTCTGCCCTTTTACACCTTTATTTCGCCAATCATAAAAATAAAAATCATGTAGCATTGCTCCTCTTGTAGCTGAAATATAATCCAATCCACATTTCTTGCAAATTACATACGTGTAATACGCTACATTGTAGCAATGCTCATATCGTGAACTTTTCATATGTTGCAAATGTTCCTTTAGCGAAATCACACTCGAATTTTCCACAATGTCTTTAATAATTTTTTGAAATTCCTGAATGTCAGCTTTTATCTTTATCAAATTTGGCTTTGGTTCTTCTGGTTTCACTTTCTTCCTACTCCCTTAAATAATTTTCATTTTATCCATTTCTTTTTTCAAAATTTCCTGA
This sequence comes from uncultured Clostridium sp., assembly GCA_947057875.1. Classification (GTDB taxonomy): domain Bacteria; phylum Bacillota; class Clostridia; order TANB77; family CAG-508; genus Scatovivens. Next base: position 391 of record CAMSEX010000112.1, on the reverse strand, counting down.
TTCTGAGTACTCATCTCAAGCAGTGGCATTCTTGGCACGCCACAATCATACCCTTGTAAATTAAGCGCTGCCTTCACTGGAATTGGATTTACTTCTGAAAAAAGAGCTTTCACAAGCGGAATTGCCTCAATTTGAGCTTTTTTTGCTTTTTCTAGATTTCCACCCAAAAAGTCTTCTATCATAGTATGTGTAAATTCAGGCATAATATTAGAAAGAACAGAAATAACTCCAATACCACCAACTGACAAAACTGGCAAAATCTGGTCATCATTTCCAGAATAAATATTTAATTCATCTCCACACAAATTGGCAATTTCAGCCACTTGTGACAAATTTCCACTGGCTAGATCGGAAGAGCGTCGTGTAGGGAAAGAGTGTAGGTTATAGTGTA
>CAMSEX010000111.1 GCA_947057875.1 uncultured Clostridium sp. | reverse complement strand
TAACCTACACTCTGTCCCTACACGACGCTCTTCCGATCTAGGAACAACTGTGTATGCGAGATTGTGGGATGGAACAAATGGAAGTTCAAATTACATTTCACATAGACCAGTTTTGACGTACACAATTACGTATAATGGAAATGGAGCAACAGGAGGAAGCACAGCGAAGAGTACGCATCAATATGGAACAGCGAAAGCATTAACAGCGAATGGATTTAGTAGAACAGGTTACACATTTGCGGGCTGGAATACAGCAGCCAATGGAAGTGGAACAAATTATAGTAATAGCCAAAGTGTGAATAATTTGGTAAGTACAAATGGAGGAAACTTGAATTTGTATGCAAAATGGACAGCGAATACCTACACAATCACATATAATGGAAATGGGGCAACAGGAGGAAGTACAGCGAAGAGTACACATCAATATGGAACAGCGAAAAACTTAACAGCGAATGGATTTTCAAAAAATGGATATCATTTCCAAGGTTGGGCAACAAGTAGTGGAGGCGGGAAAGTGTATAATAATAGTCAAAATGTTAGTAATTTAAGTACAGGAGGAACAGTAACATTATATGCAGTATGGCAAAAACATAGTTTTGGAAATAATGATGGGATTTGTACAATATGTGGAAAAGATGAGAACTTTTTAGGAAAAAGTAATTTAAATTTGATGAATAATTGGAATTTTTCAGTATATCGTCCACAAGATTCAGGATTCATAGCTGCAGTTAATGATAGTATGCAATTACAAGTACGAACACCTAGAATGCAGTGTTCACGTTGGTCATCACCTAATATTGATGGTGTTGAACACTGGGGAAATATGTGTTGTATTACATCGAAAGATAAATATTTAATGGATAATATACAAACAATTGTATTTCGTGGTCAGATTTATAGTAATGCAGGGAATGTTGGTTTTCAACAAACAAATGTATCAACTTGGAGAATAGGATTAACGCAATTAGCTACTCCTGTAACATTGGGGAACTATTTAAATCATAGTTACGTATTTTCAGAGCAAGAAAGAGCAGCTGGAACAATACACGATATCTCATTCACATATGATGTAAGTTCAATTACTGGATATCACTATTTGAAAGCTACAATGAAACATTTATGTAGAGCAATAGATAGTAATTCATCGTTTATGGCAATTAGTAGTTGGTATCCGATTTATAAATAAAATTGTAGATAATTAAGGAGATTAATACTAAAAGAGTCATTTTTTGAAAACTTCTTGCATAAAATAGAAGTAATAATATTTTATGTGAGGAGTTTTTTTATGTGTGGAATTGTAGGAGTTGTGAATTATAGAGAGGATATTTCTAGTCAACATACAATACTTGAAAATATGACAAATGCGATTGAAAAAAGAGGGCCAGATGAGCAAGGTATATTTTTGGATAAACATTGCAATTTGGGACATCGTAGACTTAGTATTGTTGATATTGAAAATGGGAAACAACCGATGAAATTTACAGTGGACGATGTTACATATACCATTGTTTACAATGGGCAATTGTACAACACAAAAGAATTAAGAGAAACTTTGCTTGACAATGGTTTCAAATTTAAAGGGCACTCTGATACGGAAGTTTTGCTCAAAAGCTATATTTTTTATGGAAAAGATGTATGCACGCATTTGAATGGAATTTTTGCTTTTGCGATTTGGAACAGCAAAAAAGAAGAAATCTTTATAGCACGTGACCATTTTGGAATTAAGCCGTTGTATTATTCGATTGTGAATGATAATTTGCTTTTTGCCTCTGAAGTAAAAGCAATTTTTGAGCATCCAATGGCAAAGCCGATGATAGACAGAGTAGGAATAGGAGAACTTTTTGGAATGGGACCAAGTCATACGCCAGGAATTAGCCCATTTCAGGGAATTGATGAATTAGAGCCTGCGCATTTTATTGTGTATCATAAAAACTGTTTTAAAAAAGAAGAATATTGGAAACTGCAAACGAAAGAACATACAGATGATTTGGAAACAACTTGTGAAAAGTTGAGGTTTTTGTTAAAGGATTCGATTGAAAGGCAACTAGTGTCTGATGTGCCACTTTGTTGTTTGTTGTCAGGAGGATTGGACTCAAGCATTATCACAGCTTATGCAAGTAAGTATTACAAAGAAAAATATGGGCAAAAATTGGCTACGTTTTCGGTTGATTATGTGGACCAAGACAAAAATTTTGTCAAAAGTGATTTTCAACCAAATAGCGACAATTATTACATTGATTTAATGGCGAAAAAGTTTGACACAGACCATCACAAAATTGTTTTAGATACGCCAGAGTTGTATCATGGGTTGGAAGATGCTATGGTAGCAAGAGATTTTCCGGGCATGGCAGATGTGGATAGTTCGTATTTGTTGTTTTTTAGAGAAGTCAAAAAGCAGGCAAAAGTGGCGCTTTCAGGTGAATGTTCGGATGAAATTTTTGGAGGTTATCCATGGTATTTTCGTGAGGACAGTTTGAAAAGTGGGACTTTTCCATGGTCACTTGCGATTTTGGAAAGGCAAAATTTGCTCAATCCAGAAATTGCCAAAAAGATTGATTTGAAATCTTATATTGATGAACAATATCAAAATTCTTTGGCAAAAGTAGAATTTTTACCAAGTGATAGTGAAATCAACAAATTGGAGCGAAAATTGATTTATTTGACCTCAAATTGGTTTATGCAAACATTGCTAGATAGAACCGACCGCATGAGTATGTATAACGGTTTTGAGGTAAGAGTTCCATTTTGTGATTATAGAGTTGTGGAGTATTGCTGGAATATTCCGTGGGAAATGAAGGCATACAAGGGAAGAGAGAAGGGGCTTTTGAGGCATGCGATGAGGGATATTTTGCCAGACGAGATTATTAACCGAAAGAAAAGTCCTTATCCAAAAACGCATAATCCAAATTATACGAAAATTGTGAAAGAAGCTTTAAGCAAAATTATGGAAAATGCCAATGCACCCATTAATCAATTATTAAATCGCGAGTATATTTTGGAGATTATCAAAACAGAGGGCGAAGCCTTTTCAAGACCATGGTTCGGGCAACTGATGACTGGTCCGCAGCTGATGGCGTATTTAATTCAAGTAAATAGTTGGCTAGAAAAGTATCAGCCAGAAATTATGATGTAGAATACTTAAGTAGAGAGCAGGTTGCTCTCTACTTAGACTTTTTACAGAAAAATAGAGATAAAAATTCTTTTTGTGATAAATTTCTTGACTTTTTGGGAAAGATATATTATAATAAATAACATGAGTTATCAAATTTATTGATACAAGAATGAGATTTATAAAAAATATTTATGGGTTCGGTTAAAATAAAAAAATTTTAGCAAAACAGTATTTAGAGGAATTAATACTGTAGAATTTTAATTTGTTAAAATAATGTGCGGAAAAATAAATAGGAAGAACTTTCTTTGTTTAGAAGGAAAGATTTTTTAATGTTAGAAAAATTTTATAAATTAAAGTTGTGTTATATAAATTGATACGTAAGAAAAAGGAGAGAAAAAATGGAAAGAAGAAAAGAAGGATTTGTAGGCAGTAGAGAAAATAGAGGTCGTGCGAGAACTACTGTGAAAAAAGAAGAAAATAAGGAACCTAGAAATGGCATTAAAAGGAACACGAGAATGCCAAGAAAACCTAGGGAAACAATGATTAAAAGAGAAAATATGCCACGAAAAGAGGGAGATATTTTTAAGAAAAATAAATTGAAAATTATTCCTCTTGGGGGACTTCAAGAAGTTGGCAAAAATATTACAGTTTTTGAATATGAAAATGACATTATTTTGGTAGATTGTGGCGTTTCTTTTCCAGAAGATGACATGCTAGGAATTGATTTGGTTATTCCAGATTTTACGTATTTGGTTAAAAATAAGGACCGTATTCGAGGTTTGGTCATAACACATGGACACGAGGATCATATTGGGTCAATTCCCTATTTTTTGAAACAAGTCAATGTGCCAATTTATGCGACCAAATTGACAGTTGGTTTGATTAAAAATAAGTTAGAAGAGCACCGTTTGACAAAGCAAACGAAAATGCATACTGTCAAACAAGGAGATACAGTTGAGCTTGGCAAATTTAAAATTGAGTTTATCAAAAGTTGTCATAGTATTCCTGATGCAGTGGCTCTTGCTATTCATACACCAGTTGGTGTAATTGTGCATACAGGCGATTAGATCGGAAGAGCGTCGTGTAGGGAAAGAGTGTAGGTTATAGTGTA
>CAMSEX010000110.1 GCA_947057875.1 uncultured Clostridium sp. | reverse complement strand
GCTATCACCAGATTTCGTATGAGTTTGCACAAGCAACTTTTTTTGCGCTTCTTCTGGAATTAATTTCGCAATTGGACCTTGCAAACTTCCATCTTCTAACACCTTAAGCCAAGCCAAACCTTTTGCTTTGCATTCTTGAATCGCAAAATCTGTCATGCCATCATAAAATGTTCTTGTTTCACTTGCGCCATTTGGAAGCGTAATCGTGCGCACAATTTTCCCATTAAAAACTTTAATATCCAATTTCTCAAAAATATTGGTCACATCTTCAATCACCAATGGATTTCTCAAATCAGGCTTGTCAGTTCCATATTTTAACATCGCTTCTTGATAAGGAATTCTTGGAAATGGATAAGTTGTCACTTTCTTATTCGAAAATTTGGTAAACGTATTATAAATCACTTTTTCCATCACTTCAAAAACATCTTCTTGCGTCGCAAACGCCATTTCCATATCCAATTGATAAAACTCACCAGGGCTCCTATCTGCCCTTGCATCTTCGTCACGAAAACAAGGTGCAATCTGGAAATATTTATCAATTCCACCCACCATTAACAATTGCTTGAATTGCTGTGGCGCTTGTGGCAAGGCATAAAATTTTCCTGGGTGCACACGGCTTGGCACCAAATAATCACGTGCCCCTTCTGGCGAAGAACTGGTCAAAATCGGTGTTTGAATTTCTAAAAAGCCTTGGTCTATCATTTGAAGGCGCAAAAATTGCAACAATTCTGCACGCAGTTTCAAATTCTCTAAAATTTTTTGAGAGCGCATATCTAAAAAACGATATTCTAGTCTTAAATCTTCTCTTACATTTCTGCTATTTGAAATCTCAAATGGTAATGGATTTGTCCTTTTTCCAAGCACTTCAATATGACTTGCTACCAATTCCACTTTTCCAGTCTCAATTTTTTCATTAATCGTGTCACTTGCTCTCAAGCGCACTTTTCCGTGACACGCAAACCGTTGACTCTACTGGAATTCTAGCAGCAAAATCAACAGCTGACTCATCACTTGAAACAACCACTTGCGTTACACCGTATTGGTCTCTTAAATCCATAAACAAAACGCCGCCTAAATCTCGCACAGTATCGACCCAGCCAGCCAGTTTGATTTCTTCTCCTACTTGCTTTTCTCTTAATTCTGAACAGTTATATGTTCTATATTGGTTCATACGATCGCCCCTTTGTTAAAATTATACTGTATATTGTACTACATTTTGCCACAAGTTGTCAATGTTTTTATGTTACCTGTAGAAAAATATTACGTATGTTGCTAAAAAAATTGACAAATTATGTAAATTATTATATAATGTAAAAAAGAAATTTTGCAAAAAGAAACTCTCATCCAGAAAGGAGAAATACGATGGAAGAAATGACAGTTAAAACAATAGCAACCACTCTGGTCAATGAATTTCGCTCTGCTCATGTTGGACTTCACTATATGTGGCGGCTAAAATTTTGGTTACCAGAACAATGCGATTCTGAGAAAATTGCAGAATACATCAGAAACAATTTCTCAAATTACGAAGCACATCAAAAAAGTGATGTAGCTATCCATGGAAGAATTTTTCCATCACTTTCCATGGGAACATCTCATGGGTTATTCTTTAAAGGCAACCAAAAAGAAATGCCAAAAATGTTAGGAGTTTTATGCTATGAATTGATGACGGAATATGACTTTGCAGTGTCATTGCCGCATTTTTACAGCATCCAACTGAGAGTTCCTGCATGGGCTGATGTAAGCGACGTTGCTGATTTTATCACAACTTATTATGATAAAACCGCTTATGTGAAACGGCAAAATACAATCGTCATTAGCATTGAATAATACTATCCGTCTCTTTCTATCAATTCTTTTACGAGTGGGCAATGCAATATCGCCCACTCGTTTCTTATGCCACTTTCACTTCAAAATAAAATTCCACTCCATCTTTCTTATTTTCCACGCCAAAATCAGTTCCATATTGGTTCATAATCGCTTTTACCAGCGCCAACCCAATTCCAGTTCCACCGCTATTGCGATTACGCGACTTATCCACTTTATAAAACCTGGTCCAAATACGACTCAAATTCTCCTCCGCAATACGCTCTCCTGTATTAAACACCGAAACTTTTACCGTATTTCTTTCCTTCTTTTCTTCCAAGAAAATCTCTATTTTCTTCTTGCCATTCATTTTTTTGATATTTTTAATCGCATTGGTAAAATAATTTCGCATCACTTGCTCTATATAAAAATTATCCGCAAAAACTAAAACTGGTTCTTTCGCCTTAAATTTCACTTGAATATTTTGCTCCTCCAACATAACTTTGGAATTTCGGATAAGCTCTTGAATCAGTTCCACCAAATCAAATTGGCTATCATGAAATTCTCTTTCGCCATATTCCAATTTCATCAGCTCCAACAATTTTTTCACAAGCTGGTCCATTTTATTTGCCTCATCTAAAATCACATCTGCATAAAATTTTCGACTTTCTTCATCACGATTTACATTTTCAATCAAGCCTTCTGAGTATCCCTGAATTAAGGCAATCGGCGTTTTCAATTCATGCGACACATCCGAAATAAATTGTTTTCTCATTTCATCAATTTTGGACTTCTCCTCAATATCACGCTCTAGCTCCATATTATAATTTCTCAGTTGCCTAATCGTATCCTCCAGTTTCAAAGACACAATATTAATGCTGTTTCCCAGCTCGTCAATTTCGTCATTATTGTCTTGAATTTTATATTTCTTAGTAAAATCCAAATTTGCCATTTTGTTCGCAATATCGTTCAATTCTTCAATCGGTTTGGTAAACCTTTCTGTAATCCACGTAATCGCAATTCCGCCAAGCACAACCGCAATAATTGCAATCAAGTACAATAACTTGTTCGATATTTCCACACTTTCTTTAATCAAGGTAATCGGCATACGAATATACAAAGTATTGCCATTGTCCAAAGTTCCGAGAAGCAAAATAAAATTCAGTCCATTTTTCTTATCCTGCAATTTGCGAATACTGACATTTTGGTTGGAAAACATAATATCTTCTTGCCTAAAAACATTATATGTCACATCATATTTAACTTCTGGAATTTCTCCAAAATCCCCTGAAAAATCCTGATTTGTTGCATACACCACTTCCTGCTCACTTTTTATAATAATATCAAAATTATTGGTTAGTGACAGTTTTTCTAGCTCTAATCCAAAATCATGAATTTGTGGATTTTCAATATTTTGATTAATAAAATCAAATGCTTCCAAAGAAGCATTTTTTTTCGAATAGTAATAAAAGCTTTCTAGCACTGAATTATTAATAATCACTAGAAACGCAATAATCATAATAATGACAACACATAATGTCAAAAATAATTTTCCTCTCACAGATTGAAAAATTTTTTTCATATTTATTTTACCTCAAATTTATAACCAATCCCACGAATGGTTTGAATGTATTTTCCTTTTTTTCCCAGCTTATGGCGGACTTTTTTGATGTGACTGTCAATGGTTCTTGAATCGCCATAATAATCATAATTCCAAACGGTATTCAAAATCTTATCACGTGACAAAGCAATATTTTCATTATCAACCAAATATTTCAAAAGTTCATATTCACGAAAACTTAGCTCAACATTTTTGCCATCCACTGTTACGGTTCTGGCATCATTATCAATCACAATGCCTGCATGATTTTTGAGTTCTTTTTTTTCTGGATTTGCCCTTTTCAAAATCGCTTCTACACGAGCCACCAAAATTTTCGGGCTAAATGGTTTAGCGATGTATTCATCCACACCAAGTTCAAATCCAAACAATTCGTCTTGTTCTTCGGCTCTTGCTGTCAGCATAATTACAGGAATATGAGAATCCATTTGTCTAATTTGCCTTAAAACTGACCAACCATCCAATTTTGGCATCATAACATCTAGCAAAATCAAGTTAACACGATTTCTGGTTTCATCAAAAACTTTCAAAGCTTGTTCTCCATCTTCTGCTTCCATAATATTATAATTTTTTTGCTTTAAAAAATCCTTAATTAATTTTCGCATTCTTTGCTCATCATCTACTACCAATATATTTGAATCCATTTTTTTCTCCTTAAAGTTTAATTGCACTTTCTAGGGCTAATTGTATCATCTCATTTAAAGATTTCTCTCTTTGCTGTGTCGTTAAAACCTGTTTTTTACAATTTGAATCAACAACTGTCAGCAAACACGCTGCTCGTTTTTTTAGTATCTTTGCTACATAAAACAAGGCAAATGCCTCCATTTCAGAACACGTAATATTTTTATCTTTTGGCAAATTTTTTACATAGTTTTCAGGAC
>CAMSEX010000109.1 GCA_947057875.1 uncultured Clostridium sp. | reverse complement strand
AGATCTACACTATAACATACACTCTTTCCCTACACGACGCTCTTCCGATCTATTACCTTTCCATGAAGCGCAATGGGCGGACTTTTTATTATACTCCGCTTGTAACAAAGCAGGCATACATTGAAAACTATATGCCACAGCTGCTGAAACTTCTTGGCATCAGCCGTGAAAACATTTTATCCTCTAATTGGCTGGACTGACTTTTAACCTGCCAAAAAGCATCCTAACAAGGATGCTTTTTTGGATTATTTATACTTTTTTAGCAGCAGCAGCTTGACTTTTTATGTAAATTGTGATAAAATATTTATATTCTTAACATGTAACCTTGCACACAAAATACTGTGCAAGTAATCTGCAACCATAGAAAGGAGCAAAATTTATGGAAGCAAAAGACATTTTAAAATTACGGTGGGAACCTATAGACTGGTCTACACTGCCATATTATCGCGAAGACAGTTTTTTTATTATGTCAATAATCACTGTGTGGATATTTTTGTCGATAGCAAATATCGAGATATTTGCAGAGCTCTTGGATATTCTTTCGAAGAATTAATTGAAATCTTCAAAAAAGAAAATACCGCATTTTATAAGTACAAAAAATCCATATTTCGCAGTCCTTACAAATCTTATACATCACACAACTTTAAAATTACCCATCTTCAAGAGCTGTTTAAGCTGCCAGTACTTCCAACTGAATCCCCACTTGAAATATGTTTAAAAAATTTTAACATGCTCTCCGATTTAGAAAAAGCTGAATTTTTAAAAAAAATCGATATCAGTTCAGCAAATTTTTCTTACAGTTACTCTGTTTGCATCGAGCACAACAATTAAACAGCACCAAAAAAATCCCATAAGGGATTTTTTTGTTCTTATTTCTCTTCCAAATATTCATCATAACTGCATTCTCTCACAACTACCTGATTATTGGTAATATCGACAATTTTATTTGCTACTGTTTGTGTTAATTGATGGTCATGTGATGTAAACATCATAACACCCTTGTACTTCTGCATTCCTTCATTCAAAGCTGTAATGGATTCCATATCCAAATGATTAGTTGGTTCATCAAAAATCAAAAAATTTGCTCCTGAAAGCATCAATTTTGACAACACACAGCGAACCTTTTCCCCACCAGACATCACATTCACTTTTTTTAAAGCCTCTTCTCCAGAAAATAGCATACGCCCCAAAAATCCACGTACATATGTCTCATCTGGATCTTTTGAATATTGACGAAGCCAATCCACAATATTCAAATCATCCTCAAACAAATAATGATTATCTTTTGGAAAATAATCCTTTGTAATCGTTGTTCCCCAAATAATTTCGCCTTCATCTGGTTCCAATTCTCCAGCCAAAATTTGAAATAACACCGTTTTAGTAATTTCATTTTCGCAAAGCAATGCAATTTTGTCTTCCCTTTTTACTGTAAAACTAATGTTGTCCAAAATTTTCTCGCCATTTATCGTCTTCGATAAATTCTTAATTTCCAAAATTTCTTTTCCTTGCTCTCGATCTGGCTTAAAATCAATATAAGGATATTTGCGGTTAGATGGTTTAATTTCATCCAATTCAATTTTCTCTAATGACTTCTTTCTAGACGTTGCTTGCTTTGACTTTGAAGCATTCGCACTAAAACGCGCAATAAATTCCTGCAATTCTTTGATGCGTTCTTCTTTTTTCTTATTGGCTTCTTTCATTTGCTTTAACGCCAGCTGGCTTGACTCATACCAAAAGTCATAATTTCCTGGATATACCTTAATTTTACCAAAATCCACATCTGCAATATGAGTACAAACTTTATTTAAAAAATAACGGTCATGTGATACAACAATCACTGTATTTTCAAAATCAATCAAGAAATCCTGCAACCAATTAATCGTTTTCATATCTAAATCGTTGGTGGGCTCGTCTAACAAAAGTACATCTGGATTTCCAAAAAGCGCCTGCGCCAACAAAACCTTAACTTTATCCCTTGCCTCAATTTCGCTCATATATTTGTAGTGCAATTCGCTCTCAATGCCCAAATCATTCAACAATTTCGCCGCGTCTGCCTCCGCATTCCAACCATCAAGCTCCGCAAAACGTTCCTCTAATTTGGCAGCTTTCATGCCATCCGCCTCCGAAAAATCTGGCTTGGCATAAATCTCATCTTTCTCTTTCATAATGCGATATAATTCGCTATTTCCAAGCATAACTGTATCTAAAATCGTATAACCTTCAAAGGCATAGTGATCCTGCTTTAGCATGGACAATCTTTCGCCTTTCTCTAAGCTAACCTCGCCTTTGTTTGGCTCAATCTCGCCTGACAAAATCTTCAAAAAAGTTGATTTTCCAGCACCATTGGCACCAATCAAACCATAACAATTTCCTTTTGTAAATTTAATATTGACATCTTCAAATAAAACTCTTTTTCCAAATCTTAATGTAACACCATTTGAAATAAGCATTTTTCGACCTCCTCTATTCTGATTTTTCTATTATAACCTATTTCTTCTGATATTGCAAATGTTTTTTAAATATGACATTAAAATGTCATATTATAGTTCTTAATACTACTATCTAGCATATTTTTATTGAGCAAAGCATTCGATAAAAACTTTCCATTTTTAAAATTTGCTCAAAATTCGCATATTTTTTGCTTTTTCCAAAGTATCGATTTTTATGATTTCTTCTTTTTCACAGGTATTCTAATCACTGTTTTTAAATTTTCTGGCTTCGTTTTTCTTGGATCTGACAAATAAATTTCATGATGTCTTCTAACAAATCCATTTTGGATATTTCCGATATAATTTTTCAAATGATTCATTTCAATATATTTTTCCATTTTTTCAAGTGTTTTTGGCTCATCATCATAGGGACCAATGTGCATTATTTGTACACACAATCCCTCTTTTATCTCGCCAAATTCTACTTTTTCAATCTTCAACCCTTTTTTACTTTTTACCTCTTCACATGCCCAATCAAAAACCTCTTTCGTCACAAACTCTGGTTGCCTTATTAGAGAAAACCACATAAATTTGTCTTTATTTTCATAATTTACACTTTTTTCGTTTTCATTCCACCAAAAACCTTCTAGTGGTGGCACGACATAGTCAAAATAGCCATCTATTTTACGCACTCCCATTTTGCTCATTTTTATGGTAAATGATATAGCATACAGCAACTGCAACGCATCTTGATATTCTCCATTTTCGTTATTCGGATTTCCTCTACCTGCCACCCAAATAAATTTCATATTAGGTACATCTATTAACGTTGGCTCCGCTTTTGGAAAATATAAATCCTTATCTTGTTTTTTATAATCTAACTTTTCCATTTCATCTCCTCTTAAATATGACATAAAAATGTCATATTATAATTCTTATATTCTATCAACCTCTACTGTTTAATCTTCCATTGCGATATAAATATGAATTTCCTGATTTTGCATGTCTTCTGAATTGTTTTGATATTCTTCAAAATCACATGTATATTTTCGTTTTAAATTCATTTTCCAAATTTCTGACCACGCTTTACTAACTGATTTTTGCACATCACCATAAATCACAAATTTGGCATATTTCCCTTTAGGAATACGCACACAATTTTCACTTTCTATATCTTCAATAACTTCTGCTCCAACCATAAAGTAATACGGTTTCGTATAATCTCCTTCGTAATCTGTATATAAACCAATTGTTTTGCTATTGGCTTTATTCGCAATTTTCTGATACATTCCCTCTGTAAAAAATTGCTGCCATAATCTCCCAATATCTTGTATCGATTTTCCACTTTCATTTGTGGTTCTTATCCCAACTCCTTCTATAATTTTTCCTTCTAATTCTACAATTTCATATTTCATTTTCCCTACCTCCTAATGTCATTCTACCAAACTAAATATGACATCAGAATGTCATATTATTAAATAATTTCTTAAATTTCTTTTTAGTTTCTTTCTGATTTCGCTCCTCACATATTCTGGCGAAATCACTTTTGCCCATTCTCCAAATGATAAAATATAGCCATAAACCCATTCATTTTCTGGAAATTCTACTTGAACCAAAAAATCTCCATTTGGCTTTTGAGCAATAGCCTCTTGTTCAAATTCGTCATACACTCGATATGCCATTTTTCTAGAAATTTCCAAAACCAACTTAACTGTTTTAAAACTTGGTTCTCTTTGAATAGTTTGTGGCAATTCTCGTTCAAAGTTTTCTTCCAGAATTTCGATATTTCTCATTCTTGCTATTTTAAAAAATCGGTAATCTTGGGCTTCTCTAGCAAATGCTTTTAAATACCAAGCTTTGTCTTTAAAATAAATTTGCAATGGTTCAACGATTCTCTT
>CAMSEX010000108.1 GCA_947057875.1 uncultured Clostridium sp. | reverse complement strand
ACTATAACCTACACTCTTTCCCTACACGACGCTCTTCCGATCTTGATAAAAAACAGGAATTTGAGAAAATTTTTCAGGCACGTTTGGCAGAGAAATTTAAGTTATTTTCCAAAGAGGAATTGCTCGAAAGTCAATTGTTTGGGAATGGACAGAAGCATAAAAAAGTGGAAGATTTTTTGGGAGATTATGTAGCAATTTCGATTGCTGATGCAAGAATGGTTTTGGGGACATATTTATCCAGAGAGAAAAAGAAAACAGATGAAAAGAAGTCAACGCATTGTGGACTTACGAAAAATGAAATGGAAGTTCCACTCATTGTATTTGAGATGTAGAATGAAAGGAAAAATCAAATGGAGTTATTTTTTTGCAAAGAAGTAAAGGATAAAAAGGAATTAAAAGAGGCTTTAAAGCAATATCCAGAACTGTCAGACGAATATGAAGTAGCGGTTATTGTGTGTGCTTTTGATGCAGAAAATCGCATTATTTTTCAAAGAAGAGGACCTGCATGTAGAGATGAAAGGTGTAAGTTGGAGACCATTGGCGGCAGGGTAAAAGAAACAGATAGCGATTTTAGAGCTGCTTTACACAGGGAAATCGTGGAGGAAGTGGGTAATGAGGCAGAGATACAAATTGGGGAGCTAATTACTGCAACTTATGCAACAACTTTTGATGAAAGAAACCAAGCAGAGCAAAATTGGATTTATTTGCTATATAGAGGAGAACTCAAAAATGGCAATTTACAAATTACAGAACCAGATAAAAATTTGGGCTATGAAAGATATCAAATAGGAGAAGTAGAGGAAGAACAGTTAAGCAGTGGTGCAAGGGAGTTGTATCATATTGTAAGTCGAAAGTATGGAAAATGAAAATAAGAGAATTATTGAAAAGTGGGATTTGCCAACTAAATCAAACTGGGGTGGAAGAGGCAATTTTGAAAGCTAGAATACTTTTGGCGCATGAGATGCAAATCACAAGTCAGGATTTGAGTTTGCATTTGGAGAAAGAAGTTTCACAAGAGTGTGAGCAAAAATTTTGGAAAGAAATTGAGGAATTAAAACAAGGCATGCCGATTCAGTATCTTACTAATCAGCAATGGTTTTATGGGATTGAATTTTATGTGAATCATCATGTTTTAATTCCACAGCCAGATACAGAGATTTTAGTGGAAGAAGTAATTGAGGTGTTAAAAAATAGTCCCCAAAAAAGGAAGATATTGGACTTATGTACAGGAAGCGGAGCAATTGCTATTGCACTTGCGAAACATACAAATGCAAAAATTAAAGCAGCTGATATCAGTGAACAGGCATTGAAAATAGCACGCAAAAATGCTAATTTAAATGAAGTTGAAATTGAGTTTTTTCAGTCTAACATGTTTGAAAATGTGAATGAAAAATTTGATTGGATTGTTTCCAATCCACCATATATTGAAACAAAAACATTGCAAAATTTGCCACAGGAAGTTAAAAATGAACCTAGACTTGCTTTAAATGGCGGAAAAGATGGTCTGGATTTTTATCATATTTTAGGCAAAGAAGCGCCAAAGTATTTGGCACAGGGAGGATTTTTAGCAGTAGAAATTGGGTTTAACCAAAAAGAAAAAGTGATGAAAATCTTGAAAGATAGCAGATTTTGTGAAATTTATAGCAAAAAGGATTTGGGAGGGAATGACCGAATTGTTGTGCGGAAAATGGAGGAAATAAAATGTCATTTTCGTTTGAAGTCAAAGAAAATTTGAGTAAAATTACACAATTTGATACAGGAGTTTTGCATGCCGAATTAGTGGGCTATTTTTTGAGTGGAAACATGATAA
The DNA here is from genome assembly GCA_947057875.1 of uncultured Clostridium sp. Lineage (GTDB taxonomy): Bacteria > Bacillota > Clostridia > TANB77 > CAG-508 > Scatovivens. The sequence goes on along the minus strand of CAMSEX010000108.1, from coordinate 2,658 downwards.
AAAAACAAGAGTTTTTTGAATTTGTGACTGAAAATGGATTTAATATTGAACATTTTTATAAAATTTTGTTTCATTTGGGAATGGATTATGAACCTGACATGAGAGGAAAATCATATGTTGCACAAATATGTGCTAAGAAGGCAGAAAAAGTCTTACAGGATTATGAGGAAATAACAGGCGATTTGCGAAAAAATATAGCAAAAGGAGCTTTTTTGGGAGCTGGTTCTGTTGGAAATCCAGAAAAAAGTTATCATTTGGAAATCCTATTTCAAGAAGAAAAATATTGTGATTTTTTGCGAAAATTGTGCCGAGAATATGATATAAATTTTAAGAAAATTAAAGTGAATGATAAATTTCAATTATATTTAAAAGAAGGAGAAGAAATTTCAAAATTTTTGGCACTAATTGGGGCAAGTAAAGCGGTTCTTGCGTTTGAGGATATTCGTGTGATGAAGGAAATGAAAAATAATGTGAATAGACGTGTTAATTGTGAAACAGCAAATTTGAATAAGACAATTGATGCTGCACTAAAACAAATTGATGATATTTATCTTTTGAAAAAGATGCAAAAGTTTAAATGTTTACCAAAAGATTTACAAGAAATTGCGAATTTGAGGCTTGAAAATCCAGATTTAAGCTTACAGGATTTGGGAGAATTAATGGAGCCTCAAATTGGAAAATCAATGGTAAATCGAAAATTGAAAAAAATTCATAAATGGGCGGAGGAACTAAGATGAGCGGAATTTATGTGCATATCCCATTTTGTCAGAAAAAATGTAAGTATTGTGATTTTATTTCGTTTGACAGTTGCGTAAGGGAAATTCAGAAAAATTATATTGAATGCTTGATTGAGGAAATCAAACATACAAAATTTGCGAAAAAAATAGATACGATTTATATTGGTGGTGGAACGCCATCGATTTTAGAAATACAGGAAATTCAACAAATTTTGCAAGTTATTTTTGAGCAATTTGATGTGACAAAGAATGCAGAAATAACAATTGAAATTAATCCAGGAACAGTAGATTTGAAAAAAATGAAAGGATATCAAAAAAGTGGGGTTAATCGTTTGAGTATTGGTTTGCAGGCAACGCAAAATCACTTACTTGAAATGCTGGGGAGAATTTACCAGTATGAGGAATTTGAGAAAGTATATCAAGAAGCAAGACAAGTAGGTTTTTCCAATATCAATGTAGATTTGATGCTAGGTTTACCAAGGCAAAGTCTGTCAGATTTGGAAGAGAGCTTGCAAAAAGTGGTTGCTTTAAGTCCAGAGCATATTTCGATTTATTCCCTTATTTTAGAGGAAGGAACGCCTTTAGAAAAGTCAATTTTGGCAGGGACATTAGAAATGCCTCCAGAGGATTTGGAGAGAAAAATGTATTGGAAAACGAAGAAAATTTTAGAACAAAAGGGATATGTTCATTATGAAATATCGAATTTTGCGAAAAGAGATTTTGTGTCTAAACATAATTTGGCGTGTTGGGAGCAAGAAGAATATATTGGATTTGGCTTAGGAGCACATAGTTATATAGAGAAAAAAAGGTTTTCCAATACAGAAAGTTTGGCAGAATATAGGAAAAATATTGAAAATGGAAAATTAGATAAAAATCAATTTTTGCAAGAGGTCCAAAATTTTGAGATGCAAGCGAAAGAATATATGATGCTGGGATTTAGAAAGTTAGAGGGGATTTCGATTTCAAAATTTGAGCAAAAATTTCATGTGCATCCGCTGTTTTATTTTCGATTTGAGATTAGCAAGTTAGAGGAAGAAAGCCTAATAGAAGTTGATTTAGATAAGATTTGTTTAACTAAAAAGGGATTAGATTTTGCTAATTTGGTATTTGAGGAATTTATATAATTTTACATAAAATTTGACAAGTTATGTAAAATATGATATAATGATAATAAGAATAACTATATTGTAAATCAGAAAAAATAGAAAGGGGGACATAATTATGTCAAGATTTCAAGTTTACATTAACTCAGAGCACTATCAATATTTGGTGGATTTAGTTCACCAATATAACTATGAGCGGTTTGTTTGCTTAATGGGAAATGTGGAGCAGGTTGGTAGAAAAAAGTCTATAGTTATCGGAGAAATGCAAGTTTTTGAGGATAATGATTATGACGGACTTCATACGGCGCTTTGTAAGCCAAAAAGAACTGTGATTGAGCAGATGATGCAGAGATTACAGAAGAAAAGGTATTCGGTTTATATTGAATATCATACGCATCCATTTAATTTTCCATGCTTCTCTAGTACAGATAGAGAAGATGAAAAAAGAATGTGGGAGTATTTCCATGATAAGTTTCCGAACAAATACTATGGAAACTTTGTCTTGGACATTGCTGGCAGGGGCGAGGCTGTTATTCGGGATTGGCATGATGGGAATTTAAAAACTTTTGAGCCAATTGCATACTAAACAACAAGAAAGAGAGGACGTTTTATGAAAACACGGAAGAATATGTTAATGGTATTTGCAATAATTTTAGTTGCAGTGATGATGTATGGTATTATCGATTGTGGCAAAAACAATGAACTTTGGAGTGGAACTGGTGTTGTGACAGAGAAGGAGCAGAAGAGCGACGACTATTTTACGACTGTTACTAGATCGGAAGAGCACACGTCTGAACTCCAGTCACCTCTCGTCATCT